>NZ_QWDF01000001.1:2107500-2282062 GCF_003499275.1 Sphingomonas mesophila
TCATGATCCGCATGGCGTGGCATGCGGCGGGCACCTACCGCGTGACCGACGGTCGCGGCGGCGCATCGAGCGGTCAGCAGCGGTTCGAGCCATTGAACAGCTGGCCCGACAACGGCAACCTCGACAAGGCCCGCCGCCTGCTGTGGCCGATCAAGCAGAAATACGGCAAGCACATCAGCTGGGCCGATTTGTTCATCCTCGCCGGCAACGTCGCGATCGAAAGCATGGGCGGGCCGGTGTTCGGCTTCGGCGGCGGCCGCAAGGACGTCTTCGCGTCGGAAGGCGACACCTTCTGGGGCGCTGAGGAAATCTGGGTCAGCGACGGCGCTCCGACCCGCATCACCGACGAGACGCCTGAACTCGAAGGGCCGCTGGCGGCGATTCAGATGGGCCTCATCTACGTCAATCCCGAAGGGCCGGGCGGCAATCCCGACCCGCTGCAGTCGGCGCGCGACATGCGTGCAACGTTCAGCAGGATGGCGATGAACAGCGAGGAGACGGTCGCGCTGACCGCCGGCGGCCACGCGTTCGGCAAGGCGCACGGCGCCAAGCCGGCCGAGACCTTCCGCAACAATCCGGCGTCCGAGGCGATCCACCTCCAGGGGCTTGGCTGGCTGACCGACGAGGACGAGATCGGCAAGGGCCACATCACCACCTCGGGCATCGAGGGCGCGTGGTCGAACAATCCGATTAAGTGGGGCGGCGATTATTTCCGGCTGCTGTTCAAATATGATTACGAACTGGTCGAGAGCCCGGCCGGCGCCAAGCAGTGGCAGCCGATCAACCCCGACCCCGAGGACATGGCGCCCGACGCGCGCGACCCCGACAAGCGCGTGCCGACGATGATGACCACCGCCGACATGGCGCTGAAAATGGACCCGGAATTCCGCGCCATCTCCGAGCGCTTCCGCGACGACCAGGCCGCGCTCGACGACGCCTTTGCCCGCGCCTGGTTCAAGCTCACCCACCGCGACATGGGGCCGAAGTCGCTTTACCTCGGGCCGGAAGTGCCGGAAGAGACGCTGATCTGGCAGGACCCGGTGCCCGCCGGGACCGCGCCGTCGGACGCCGACGTGGCCGCGTTCAAAGACAAGGTGCTGGCGAGCGGGCTGACCGTTGCCCAGCTGGTCAAGACCGCCTGGGCGTCGGCCTCGACCTATCGCAAGTCGGACAAGCGGGGCGGCGCCAATGGCGCTCGGATCGCGCTTGCGCCGCAGAAGGATTGGGAGGTCAACGAGCCGGCCGAACTGGCGACCGTGCTCGCCAAGCTCAACGAATTGCGCGGATCGATGAGCCTGGCCGATGCGATCGTGCTGGCCGGTTCGGCGGCTGTCGAGAAGGCCGCGCGCGACGGCGGCTTCGACATCGCAGTGCCGTTCAGCGGTGGGCGCGGCGATGCGACCCAGGAGTGGACCGACATCGAGAGCTTCAAGTGGATGGAGCCCCAGGCGGACGGCTTCCGCAACTATCTCAAGACCCGCCAGAGCGTGAAGACCGAGGAGCTGCTGCTCGACCGCGCCTCGCTGCTCGGCCTGTCGGCGCCGGAGATGACGGTGCTGCTGGGCGGTCTGCGCGTGCTCGGCGCCAACTACAAGGATGCGCCGGAGGGCGTGTTCACCGACCGCAAGGGCCAGCTGACCAACGACTTCTTCGTCAATCTGCTCGACAACGAAACCTTCTGGGATCTGGTCGACGAGTCGAGCGACGAGACCTTCCTCGGCTTCGATCGCGGCGGCCGTCACGAAAAGTGGCGCGCGACCCGTACCGACCTCATCTTCGGGTCGAACAGCCAATTGCGCGCGACCGCGGAAGTCTATGCCGAGCGCGGCAATGAGGAGAAGTTCGTCCGCGACTTCGTCAAGGCGTGGGTCAAGGTGATGAACGCCGACCGGTTCGATCTTCGGTAGCCCCCCTGTTGGCGTGCCGAAGGGAAAGGCCGGCGGAGCGATCCGCCGGCTTTTCTTTTGCTCCGCCGCGCCCATGTTCCAGCAATGCGCGACCTGTTCGACGCCAGCCCGATTTCCGGCCTTGAGCTGCGAGAGGAGGTCGTCACTCCGCATGAGGAGATGGCGCTGGTCGAGCGCTGCGCCGGGCTCGGCCTGACGCCGTTCCAGTTCCAGGGGTGGGAGGGCAAGAGGCTGACTCGAAGCTTCGGCTGGCACTACGACTTCGCCGCCGGGACCATCGCCGCCGCCGACCCGATCCCCGGCTGGCTGAGCGCGGTCCGCGATAGCGCCGCCAACGCCTTCGGCCGCGTTCCGGCGCGGTTCGAGCAGGCGCTGGTGATCCGCTACGATCCCGGCGCGGGCATCGGCTGGCATCGCGACCGGCCGCAGTTCGACGAGGTGATCGGCGTGTCGCTTGGCGCCCCGGTGACGATGGCCTTCCGCCGTCGCCGTGCCGACGGCAAGTTCGACCGCGTGAAGCTGCCGCTCGTTCCGCGCTCGGCCTACCTACTGTCTGGCGAGGTGCGCTCCGGCTGGCAGCACGGCATCGCCGCGCACGACGCGCTGCGCTTCTCGTTGACCTTCCGCAGCTTGCGCTAGCGTCGCTCGCCCGGGCGATAGACCGCCACCGCTTGCGCCGCGACATCGCGCGGGTCGAACGGGACGGGCTGCAAGCGGCCGTCGGCATAGGCCTGCGCCTGGTCGGCGAAGTGCGGCGAGGCCGGGTTGCCGTGGACCCCGCCGGCGGTCACCGCCATTGCGCGCGGCCCCTGCGCGGTGAACTCGACCACCGCGACGAAGCTGTTGCCGCGAACACCGTATCGCTTGCGCGTGCCGGGATAAGTCGACGCCTCGAACGCCGCGAGGCTGCCCCAGCGGGCCGACGGAAAGCCGACGGCGATGCTCGGCTTGCGGTCGTCGAATGTCTGCTCGATCGCGCCATCGTTGCGCTGGAACCGGTTGATGTCGCCCCATTTGACCCGCCAGCTGCCGTAAAGCTCGGTGAGCCTCGCGACCGCCTGCTCGAGCGCGGTCAGATGGACGTGCGCCGGGGCGGAGGTCATGCGTTGATAGCCGACCTCCTCGTCATTTGGCGGTCGATCACTGCCGAGCGCCTGCGCCCACATCGTCTCGGCCCATTGCACCGCCAGGCCGAGCGCTTCGCTGTCCTTGGACCAGCGCCGATCCCAGCCCTTGAGCAGCGCGATCGGCTCGGCCAGTGCGCGCCGCCGCCGGTCGCCGCGCGGGAGCCGGTCGTAAGCCGCGAACAGTGCGGGCAGTAGCTTATCGAACCCCGGATTGGCGGTGTCGTAGGCGGCGGCGCGAAGCCCTTCGGCGGTGAATCCATGCGTTCCCTCGAGCAGTGCCAGCGCGTGGTCGGTGCGCGGGTTCCAGCCCCATTGGTCCATGTAGGCGGGGAAGCGGCGCGCCTCTAGCGAGCCTTTGCCGGCCCCCGGCCACGGTGCATCGTTGACGTTGAACGCGAAGCCCGACGGCGGGTTGATGAGATTGGGCAGGCTGTCGACGGTGTGCAGCCCGCGCCACGCGGTGCGCGGGTCGCTCCCGTCGACCACGCCGCGATAGTCGAAGCGGTGGTCGCGCAGCGGCACGAATTGCGGGTGCAGATAGGCGATGTTGCCGGCGGCATCGGCGAACAAAGTGTTGTTCGAACTGTTCGCCCGAAGCGCGGAGACCTCCATCAACTGCTTGAGGCTGGTCGCCTTGGTGCGGCGGAAGCTTTGCTCGAGCGCCTTGACCGGATTGTCCATGATCGCGAACGACACCAGCCGGCCGCCCTCGCTGCGGATCACCGGGCCGTGCATGGTGTGAAGCGTGGTGAAGCTGCGCGTCGCCAGCGTGCCATCGGCCTGGCGCACCCTGATGCTGATCGGCTTCATCCCCATCGGCCTGACGTCGCCGCCGAAGCGGTAGCCGAGCCGGCCGTCGGCCATGCGCGCCAGCCTGACCGCGAACTCGTCGCGATTGTCAAGCCCGCTCGAGGTATGCATCCAGCCCGCCCGGGCGTTGAACCCCTGGTAGATAAAGAACTGGCCCCAGGTCACCGCGCCATAGGCGTTGAGGCCCTCGGCGCTGGTCATCTGCACCACGTCGCGGAAGAAGAAACTGGTGTGCGGGTTGATCAGCAGCAGGGCGTTGCCGCTGGCGCTGCGCTTGGGCGCGATGGCGATTCCGTTCGAGCCTTGCGGCGCTTCATCGCGGGCAAGCGCGGCGCGAGCGGCCTTGCCGTCGTAGAGCGCCTTCAACGGCTCGAGGTCGACGTAAGAGATGTCGCCGCCGATGCTGCCTTCGGAAAAGGCCAGCGCCATCCACGGTTCGAAGCGCGTGAGCACCCGCGGCCGGGTGCCGGGGTGGGTCGCAAGATAGAAGTTCAGCCCGTCGGCCCAGGCGTCCATCAGCCGGCGCAGCCACGCCGGGCTGGCGCCGTAGCGCGTCTGAAGCTCGGCCGGGTCGATCCACAACCGCTGGCGCAGGTCAGACCACAGCGCCTTTTCGCCGTCGGCCTCGGCAAGGCGGCCAAGGCTGGTGAGGTAATTAGTCTCGATGCGCGGGAAATCGTCTTCGGCCTGGGCGTAGATCATGCCGAACACTGCGTCGGCGTCGGTCGTCCCGCGGACATGGGCGATGCCAAGCCGGTCGCGCGTAATGGTGACCGCGGAGGCGCGCGCGGCAAGCCGTTGCTGCTCGGTCGGCTGCGCCGGCTTGGCGTCGAGCGGCGCGGCGGCGAGCGCCGCAAGCAAAATCATCCAGCGCACGGCCTGCTCCCCCGTTGAGGAGACCATGGTGGCGGCTGCGCGCGCCGGGCGCAACCGCTAGCGGCTGGCGAGGTTGCCGGTGGTCAGCGGCTTGGCGCCGTCGCCGAGGATGATGAACGCCGCCCAATAGAAGGGGTGAGAGGTATCCTTGTCGTCCATCAGCCCGCGCTGTGCATTGGCCAGGGCGCCGGCAATCGGCTGGCCGGGCGCGGCCTGGATCAGCCCGCCGATGAGCCGCTTGGTAGCGTTGAAATCGTCCGGCACCGGCCAGTGGCTGGCGACGACCGAGCGCGCGCCGGCGCCGACGAAGGCGCGCACCAGCCCGTCGAGCGCATAATTGCCGCCGGTCAGGATGCCCGCCTCGCGCGATGCCTGAGCAGTCGCCGCTCCGGCCGTGTCACAGGCCGACAGGATGACCACGTCGGCATTGAGCTTGAGGTCGAAGATCTCGCTGAAGCTGAGCAGGCCGTCCGAGCCGGGGCCGCCGAACGAGGTGACCAGCGCCGGCCGCGCCGGGCAGTCGGGCCGCGGCGCGGTGACCAGGCCGTGGGTGGCGAAGTGGAGGATTCGGTAATCGTCCAGCCGGCCATCCTGAAGCAAGGCGGTGTCGCTGAACGCCGCGCCGGTCATCACCGCCGCCTTGTCCGGCCCGAACGCGGCCTGGGCGAGCATCAGCTCGTCGGCCGAGATCGGCGCCTGCCAGGTCTGCACCGGCCAGTCGCATTCGTCGGCCGCGGCGACCACCGGCTTGACCGCCACCGGCTGGTTGTTGCCGAGCCCGAGATAGGCCTGGCGCGCGCGCGACGGGGTGAGCGCGCGCACGTCGAGAAAGCTGCGCGGGCTGACCGAGATCGAGACGTTGCGGCCGCGCCCGAGCCAGTCGATGCCGCGCATGTCGAACGCATCGCCACCCGGCGCCGCAGCGCGGGCCTTGTAAGCGCGCAGTCCCTCGTCGCGGGCGACCAGCAGGTAGGGCGGCAGCTGGAGCATCGGCCCGTCGGGCTCGAACACCAGATGCTTGAGGCCCTGGACGTCGCCGTCGACCGGGCCGAACAGCTCAAGGTAGAGCTTGCGCGCGCGATCGACGTCGAATGCGCCGATCTCGCCCGCCGCGCCGTCGTAGATCGAGCGGCGGATCGCCGACACTTCGTCGGTCAGCATGCCGCGGGTCGAGGCGAGCCGCATGGCGCGCGCGCCGGCGTTGGTGGCGTAGATGCCGTAGACCCGGTCGCCGACCACCATCAGCTTGTAATAGCCCTCGCCGGGGCGAAGCGCGCCGCGCAGCTCGGCGAGCTCGGTGCGGGTCGGCGCGAGCACCTTGTAGCGCGGGAAGTCGGCCAGCTGCGACTGCAGCTTGACCTGCTCGCCGCGCAGCGCCTCGAGGCTCGACTTGGTCGCCGCAAGATCCTCGAGGTCGCGCGCGCTGGGCGCCGACTTGGCCGACAGGCGCGCGATCTCCGCCTCGCTCCGGGCAATGTCGCGGGTGCGCGCCACCGCCAGCCGGAACAGGTCGGCGGCCTGGTCATTGCCCTCCGACATCTGCCGCGCGAACACCGCCTGGGTCTGGGCGACGCCGGGCCGCTGTAGCTCCTGAGCAGCGCGGAACATCTCGGCCGCCGCGTCGGCGGAACCGTCGCGAGCGAGCATCTCGAAATAGGGCGCGAGCAGGTTACGCAAGGCGGTCCCGCTGTCGGGCACCGAGCTTGCCTGGTCGACGATCGCCGCGAACAAGGTACGGGCCTCAGCGGTCTGGCCGCGCCGGGCGAGGAACGCCGCCTTGCGCGCCCGCGCCGCGAGCAGCATCGGCGATTCCGGGTAGGTCTGGGTCAGCAGCAGAATGGCGCTGTCGAAGGCTCCGGTCGCATCGCCGGCATTACCGCTGGCGTCGGCGACCAGCGCCCGCTCGACCGCGATGTCCGCGGCCAGCCACGCCGCCGACGACATCTTGCCGTCGCGCACCTCGCGCAGCCGGCGCGAGGCCGAGTCGAGCGCCCGGATGGCGTCGCCGTAGCGGCCGGCCTGGCGCAGCGCGATTCCGCGCAATTGGTCGGCCTGGGCGTCCAGGATGGCGGCGCGCTCGATCGGCCTCAGGCCGCTGCCGAACTCGCTCAATTGCTTGGACGTGCTGTTCTCGCGGTTGATGCCTTCGGCGAGCGGGATGTTGATCAGGCCGCCCTTGAGCTCGTCGCTCTCGTCGACCTCGACATCGGCGACCTTCTTGTCGAGCGCCGCCAGCGCCGCCTCACCGTCGCGCTGGTTGAGCCGATTGATCGCGCGATAGTTGCGGATTAGGCGCTGGAGCACGCCGTCGCTCTGCGGCCCGCGCCGCTCGGCCTGCGCGAACAGGCGCTCGGCGGCGGCGAAATTGCTGAGGTTGGACTGTTGCAGCCCCTGGTTGGCGAGCGCTTCGCCGAGCGCTCCGGCGTCGGCGCCCTCGCGCTGGGCGATGGTCTCAAAGAATTCGGCCGACTGCGCGAACTGCCCGCCGTTGTTGCGGGCATAGGCTTCGGTGCGCGCCGATCCGCTGTCGAGCGAGCCGGCCTGGATCCGCGCGAACGCCGCGGAGTCGCTGACTTCGGTCGTGGCGACCCGGATCGTCCCGCTCTGTGGTACATCTGTCACCACCGAGGCGAGCGCGATGCGCAGCGCCGGATCGTATCCCGCAAGACCTTCGACAAGATAAGACGTCTTGCCGCGGCTCACGGCGTAGCGGCGGTAGTCGAGCTTGCTTGCCTCGTCGCGGCACTTGACCGAGCGGGCCGCGCCGAGCCCGTCGATGTTGACGCTCTCCTCCGTCCCGCACGCCAATTGCGCCGGCGTGCCGCTGGCGCCCGGCTCGCGCGCCAGGTCGACCGTCCGGCGAACCGCGATCAGGCTACCGACCGAAGCGGCGGCGTCGCGGCAGGTCAGCGCATAGGCGCGGTCGAAGATGCCCTTGAGGCGCGTATCCTGCGGCCGGCTCTGGGCGGTGCACAGCACGCCGCCGTCGCCGATGCGGAAGCTGTTGCGGTTGGCGATCGGGGTCACCGTGGCGCCGACCGCGGGAAGGGCGGCGGCCGCTGCCGAAGCCAGCAGGGCAAGCTTGGCGAAACGCGTCACTCGGCTCATTGTCCGTCTCCCGTGCGGGCATTGGTCTGCTTGGCGGCCTTTGGCTCGCTCTTCTTCTTGCCGTCCTCTTCCTCGTCCTCGTCGTCGTCCTCGTCGGAGCTGACGCCGTAGAGCGAGGGGTTACCGGCGCCCGAAATCGGCTCGTTGACGTCCTCGTCGCTGTTGAGCGGACGGGTGTCGAACAGCGGCTGCGGGGCATCGATCGGGCTCGATGCGCTGCCGCCTTCATCGCCGCCTTCGTCGCCACCGGTGTCGCCCGTGTCGCCGGCAATGTCGCCTTCGTTGCCGAACACCGATTCGCCGAGCGGATCGCTGGCCAGGATCGTGATCGTCGTCGGCGTGATGACCGCTTCCGGTGGCAGGCCGCCACCGGTCGACGATCCGCAGCTTCCGCCGCTGACAGGGCAGCCGTTGATCGTGCTGTTGGCGGTGAACGGTTCTGTCGAGCCATATTCCTCAACCAGCGCGTCGCGCACCGCGGCGCCGGTCAAGGTTCCGGTCGGGGTCTGTATTTGCCCGTTGATGACCAGGTTGATCGACCCAGGCGCGGGCAGCTCTTCGCCGTCCTCGGGGCCGCCGTCCTCGCCGTCGTAATAGGCGCTCTCCGAAAGGACGACAAAGCCGGCCGGCGTCGCCGACGTGCCGGTGTTCTGGACCAGCAAATTCTCGAGCGCCTGGTCGTCGTTAAAGTCGATCGCGCCGGCCCGCAGCACACCCTCCGGACGCTGCACGGCGGCCGGCGCGTTGAGCTCGGCGACATGGCCGTCGTAGCGCGGGTTTACGATCAGCTTGTCGATGATTGTGCCGCTGGCGACGAAAATGTTGTTCGCCTCGAACTCGATCAGGCCGTTAAGCACGCCTGAGCCGTTGCTGAGCGACAGCGAGCCGGTGGCGGCGTCGATGGCGACGGTTTGGGCGGTGAAATAGACGGTCTTGTCGACGCTTGAGATGAGATTGACGTCGCCGACGATGCGGATGATCCCGCCAAGCGTCTCCTCCTCGCTTTCCGCATCATCGCTATAAATTTCGAAATCGGCGCCCTCATCGTCGCTCTCCCCCGACAGATCGAGGGTGAGATCGCCGACCATCATCATCTGCGCAGCGCCGCGATCGCCGAGGACATCGAAGCCGTAGAAGGACGAATCCACCCGATCAAGCTCCGCCTGGCTGAGCCGATAGCCGTCGGTCCCCGGCAGATTATCGCCGATGTAAGTGCCGTTGGGATTGATCGAACCGAAGCTGATCCCCCTCGCTGTGATCTGCGCGGTCGGCGCGATGTTGATGTCGCGCGACGCGAGATCGATATAATCGCTGCTGACGTTGCCTGCGATTCCGATCGTCCCGCCGCTGTCGATTCCGACGAAGCCGCTGTTGAACTCGCCGCCGTTGACGCTCAACGAGTTGAGAACGACGTTGCCGCCAGCGTAAACTTGGAACGATTGCGCGACATTGGAGGTGCCCGCGAAGATCGCGTTTCCGCCGGTCGATTCGACCGGCCACAGGCCGAAGATCAACTCGGGGTCGAACGTTTCGACGCCATAGAGCTGATCCAGATTGCCGTAGCCCGCGAGGATGACCCGCTCGGGCGTCGTGATCGGGCCGAAGCTGGCGTCTCCGCCCGCCAACGCGATGACGTCGTGGCCGGCGTTGATGCTGCCCGCGGTGATGTCGTCGGCGGCGTAGAGGCCGACATAGCCGCTGGTCGTGATGTTGCCGGTGACGATGTCGTCGTCGGAGAAGATCTCAACCGGTGTGCCCGGACCGACATCCATCGTCGTGAAGCCGACGCCCAGCTGCGGCGGGGGCGCATTTGTCACGATGTTCCCGGTAACGACGCTCCCGCCGGAGAGAGAAACCGATCCGCCGGCGGTCAGGTCGCCGGTGACGATCGCGCCGGTCGCGACGAGATCGATGAAGCCGGTCGCGGTGATGTCGCCAAAGGTGATGCTCGAGGCCAGCATCGAGAAGGCGCCCTCGACGGAGATGTCGCCGCCACTGATCGCCTCGCCGATCGCGACCCGGATCAGCGGGGTGTCGATCGCGCCATTGACGGTCAGCGACCCACCGGTCGCGACCGGATTGACGCCGAGCACCATGTCGAGATCGAATTCGGTCTCCTCGCTGCCGCCGCCGGCCGCACCGTACATCGACGAATTGCCGATATAGACCTGGCCGTTGCTCGACGTCGTGAGCGCGCCAGTGACGATGTCCCCACCGATCAGGCCGAGGATGAGGTAGCCGCCGTAGATCGTGCCTGCCGTAAAGTCGCCGGGCGTCGTGAAGCCGACCATGTCGGTGCCGCTGACGTTGCCGACCTGGATCGATCCGCCCGCGTCGAGGCCGACCGAGAAGCCCTCGATCGACGGCCCGGTGACCGTCACGTTGCCGAGCACCATCGCATCGCCGGACTCGCCGTCGACATTATTGAGCGCGGTGATGTTGCCGCCGGTCGCCGTTCCGCCCGCTTCGAACACGAACTCGGTAGCGGCGCCGGTCAGGAAGCCGATGTTGCCCGCGGCCTCGATATAGACGGTGGTGACGGCCGCGATATTCCCGGTCGTGATATTGCCGTCGAAGCTGACGAGATTGACCGAATCGCTGCTGTCGATGTTGCCGGTCGTGATGTTGCCGAGTGCCACCGCGCTGATGCCGTCGCCGGTCAGATTGCCGACGGTGATGGTATCGAGCCCGCCGGCGAACAGGTCGATGAAGCCGACCGCGACGATATCGCCGGCGATGATCGTTTCCGAATTCAGATCGACGTTGCCGCCCGAATTGATGTCTCCGGCATTGATCGAAGATCCGCTTTGGGACGCAAACAGCGAAACATTGCCGCCCGACAGAATGTCCCCAACGGTGACCCCTTCGTATCCGGTTAAGTCAACGCCAGTGTCGGCATCGATCGCGCCGAGCGTTACGCGCGCTGCCTGGGCGTTGAGCGAGCCGCCGGCAGAGACGTTGCCGCCGAGAATTTCCCCGCTTTGCGAGTTAAGCGACAGATTTCCGGTCAGCGTCGCCGTGCCGAACGTGATGTCGCCATCGACCGAGTCGATCTGCGCCGAACCGCCCGTGAGATTGCCCGCCATGACGGCCGCGCCGGCATCCGCAGAGATGCTGGCGGCAGAAAGGTTGCCGGCACCGAGCGAGCCGCTTTGCGCGCTCAGCGACAGGATGTTCGCAGCTGACGCACCGCGCATGTTGATCGATCCCGGTGCAGCGATTGCGAGGCCGCCGGTCGAATTGAGGTTCGCGTTGGTGATGAAGTCGGCGTCGGTCAGGATCGCGAAACTGTCGGCGGTGTAGCTGCCGACCACGGTCGGCGCCGGAACGTCGGCGCGAACGGCGCGGAAATTGCCCGCGTCGAGGGTGATGCTGTTGGCGATCATGCTGCCGTTGCCGGCGTCGAGGGCGAGCGCCTGGCTGGTGACGTAGCTGAAAGTGCCGATGTCGGCCGTACCGTCGCGGACCGACACATAGTCCGAATAATAGCTGTCGTCGTAAAGGTCGCCGCCGATCGTGAAGCTCACCGAGCCGATCGTCGCGTCGCCGTTGAGGACCCGGAAGAAGTTCCCGCCGAACACGGTCGAGGTGCCATTGATGGCCCCGCTCCCGCCCGTCGCCACGGCCGTGGCAGTAATCGAATCCGCGACCAGATTGCCGCGCTGGGTCGGGTGACCGAAGCGGTCCTTCGCCTCCGCCTGCACCAGTCCGGTCGTGGCGTTGCCGCCGTTCCCGCGAACGGCGCCATTGCCGCCTGCGCCACCGGTCGCACTTGCGGTCAGGGTGATCGCGTCCGCGCTTCCGTCGATTCCGCGGATCCACAGGTAGGACTCGCCGCCAAACGCGTTGCCGCCATTGCCGCCGTTGCCGGCGCTGACTGCCCCAAGACCGCCGGCGCCGCCGTTGCCGCCAGTTGCGCTGCTGTTGGCGGAAAGATTGGCGACATCGAAGTCACCGCCGCTTCCGGGCGAGTTGGTCGCGCTGATCGCGCCGGCGATGGCGAACCCGCCGGTGCCCGCTCCACCGGCCCCGCCGTTGCCGCCGTTGAAGCCGTTACCGCCGTTACCGCCCGCGCCGCCGGTGCCGGTCGCGCTGAGTGTCACATTACCGGCCGCCAGCGTTCCACCCGCTGCGCTTCCGGCGAAGAGCACCGCGCCGCCGGTGCCCGATCCCCCGGCCCCGCCGGCCCCGCCGTTAGTGACCTCGACGCCGTCTGCGCCTGCACCGCCGGCCCCGCCGACGCCGTTCAGGCTGACATTGACCGTGCCCATCGACAGCAAGCCGTCGACTGGCTCAGCGCCAAATCCGAAGGTGATGTCGGCATTGCCGCCGGTGGCATTGCCGCCATTGCCGCCGAACGCACCCGAGCCGCCGGTCGCGTTGCCATTGACGGTCAGATTGCCAAGCAGGATGTCGCCCACATAAGGAACGGCATCGAGCTCGCCGGCCTGCGCGTTCCCGCCATTGCCTTCCGAGCCCGCCCCGCCGGTCGCGCTGATATCGACCAGCGTTGACCCGGTGACCGAGATGGTGCCATTTCCGTTGACGAAGATCGACGCCGCTCCGGCTTCCTCTTCGTTGGCATCGGTCGTGAGCAATGCGGCGGCGTTGCCGCCGATTGCGCCACTGCCGCCAGTTGCGCTGGCGTTGAGTGCGAGCGCTCCGTTGACGTTGATCGTGCCGCCGACCGTCCCGACCCGCGCCGATCCGCCGACGCCGTTACCGCCGAGGCCGGCTGTGGCATTACCGCCCGCGCCAAGCGCAATGGCGGTCAGCGCACCGTTTAGGTTGATCGTCCCGGCGTTGCTGAAGACCTCCGAAATCCCGCCGTCGCCGACTCCGCCGCTGCCAATCCCAGCGTTGGCACCGCCCTCACCCGATGAGTCGATCAAGGTGGCCGCGTTGATCGTCAGCGTGGTCCCGGCCCCGGCGAAAACCTGCGCCAGATTGCCGGTGCCGCTACCGGCGGCGCCGTCGCTTCCGGTGATGCTGCCGCCAACGCCCTCTGAGCGAACCTCGAGCGGGCTGGCGAGCGTGATCGTCGACGTCCCGGCATAATTGTTCAGTCGGGCGACGCCGGCCGACGCATTGCCTGCGATGCCGCTTGCCGTCCAGCCGCCGCTTGCCGACCCGTCGATCCGCAGGCCCTGAACGTTGATAACGGCATTGGCGGTGCTGAAGTTGGTGGTGCCCCCGACCCCGTTGCCACCGCCGGTCAGACCGTCACCGCCATTGGCGACGGAGGTGGCAACGATGGAGCCGCCGCTGATCGTCGATCCGTTGATCGTGGCATTGACGGTGCCCGCCGTGGCGCCTCCGCCGACCCCGCCCGGTGCATTGCCACCGACGGCCGTCGCGTAGAAACCGAACAAACTGCCGGAGGCCATGTTGACCGTCGAGTTGGTGATGTTGACGTTGACGCTGTTCGGCCCGCTCGCGCTTCCGGCATTCCCGACCCCCGGCGCGTTGCCGCCGGCGACCTGGGTCGTGATGCCGATGTTGCCGATGCCGATCAGGGTCGATCCATTGACCGTCAGACTGGCAGTCCCACCGCTGCCGTTGCCGCCATTGCCGGTACCTTTGCCGTCGCCGCCAAGACCACCGGCAATGCCGCCGACGATTGCCGTGGTCAGCGTTCCGCCGCCCAGCACGCTGACATTTCGGCTTCCGCCGAAGCCATCGCCGCCGCTTGCGTCGATGACTGTTTCCGAAGCGAAGCCGCCCTGACCGAAATTGCTGTACTGAAGGAATCCGGTGGTCATCGTCCCGGCATTGACGGTCAGGTTGAGCGTTCCGCCGAAGCCTTCGCCGCCGGTCGTATTCTCGGCATCGGCCACACCGCCATAGCCGCGCGCGCGGATCAGGATAGCGTCGGTGGTGGCGGTGGTGGCCAGGTTCACTGTCCCGCCGCTGGTCGCGAACAGGTTGACCGTGCCGCCGGTCCCGTCGCCGCCGAACGCGCCGCCGTTGCCATAGGTAACTCCGCCAACGCCATCGGCCGACAGCATCTCGCGGTCCTGCATTGGACCGCCGACGATGTTGTTCGTGACGGTCACCACCGCGCCGGTGCCGACGGCTTCGAGCACCGCGGTTCCGCCATAGCCGTCGCCGGCTTCATTGCCGGCGTCATCGCCGCCATAGCCGTCGGCGCGCAGGTTGAGGCGGTCGAGGGTGATGGTTGCGCCATTCAGGCCCGAGACCTGCGAAAAGCCGCCGCTGCCGTTGGCGCTGTTGCCGGCGAAGGCATCGGTGTCGACCCGGGTCAGGCCGCCGACGCTGATATCGCCGCCCGAGAAGGCGAGGATCTGGGCGAGGCCGCCGATCGCATTGCCGCCCGCCGGGCCGAACCCCTGCCCGCCAAAAGCGCGCGAGGTCACGGTGGCGGTGGTGCCGATGGTCAGCTGCGAGTTGTTGCTGGCGCGGATGCGCGCTCCGCCGATGCCCGTGTTGGGGTCGTTGTCGGCGTCGGCCAAACCGCCATTCGCGCCGCTGCCGCCGCTTGAATCGGTGCTTGCCAGCGCCGAGCCGGTGATGCCGAGATTGCCGCCCGTCGCCCGGATGATCGCTTCGCCGCCGCCGCCATAGCCGCCGGTCCCCGTGTTACCGCTACCGCCGGTGCCTTCGGCGCGGACGATGGCGTCCGTCCCGATCGTGTAGTTGCTGCTGGTCGCGGCGATGATCGCCCGCCCGCCGATGCCGCTGCCGCCGCCGGTCGAGCCGGAGCCGCCGGTCGCCGACGCGTCGATCGAGACCGTCCCGGTGACGTTGATCAGCGTGCCAAAGGCGTCGAGCCACGCACTGCCGCCCTGGGCGCCGCCGCCGATGCCGAAGTCGGATATCCCGCCCGTGCCCAGCGACAAAGCAGTGAAATCGCCGTTGAATGTCAGCGTCCCTGCATTTCCGCCGTTGTCGGTCTGGCCGCCCTGGCCAAATCCGCCGGTGCCGGTGTCCCACGAATCGCCGCCCTTGCCGCTGACATCGGCGACGCTGTTGCCATTGACCGTCAGCGAGCCGCCCGTGGCCGCGCCCTGCGCGCCGATCCGGATCCGTCCGCCCGTGCCATTGCCGCCGTTGCCATCGTAGCTGAGGCCGCCTTCGCCCACCGCACTGAAGTCCAGCCCGCCGTTATATTCGATCGTGGTTCCTGCCGCGAAGTTCGTGAGGATCCCTATCGATCCGCTTCCGGCGGTGCCGCCGGCAATCGCATTGCCGCCGCCCGAGATGCCGGTGCCGCCACTCGCGTCGACGCTCGCCGAAACCAGGCCCTCGAAGCGCAGGTTCGCGCCCGCGCCAAGGGCGTCGAATGTGGTGAGTTGGATCTCGCCGCCGACCGCATCACCGCCGATCCCAGTGCAGGTGCTGCAGCCTTCGCCGCCGCTTTGACCGCCGAAGCCCTCAGCCATCAGCGACGTCGTGCCGCTGACGACGAGGTTGGAATCGCTGATATGGGCGAGCACATAGATGTTGCCACCGTCGCCCAGTCCGCCGTTCACTCCGCTCGCGAAGGAGCTGCCGCCAAAGCCACTGGCGGACGCATAGATCTCGCCTTGGATCTGCACGTCGGACGCAACACCCTGGCTCCACACGTAGACGGTTCCGCCGGTTCCGGTGGCGCCGGCCACGCCGCCGCTCGAACCACCGCCGAAGCCGTCGGCGCTCAGCGACACAAAGCTTTCGAAATCGCCGATCGAGACTGTGGCGCCATCCGAATTATTGGCCACCCCGACATAGATCGTGCCGCCCACGCCCGTCCCGCCGACGCCGTTGCACCCGTCGCACACGGCGTAACCGCCGGCGCCGTCCACCGAGGCGCTGAGATGGCTCCCGATCGTCAGGTCCGAGCCATCGTCGAACGTGCCGACATTGACTGTCCCGCCGATCGCATTGCCGCCATTCGCGCCGGCGGCCGAGCCGTTGCCGGCAGTGGCATCGGCAAAGAGCGTGGCCGATCCCCAGATATCGACGGTGCCGCCGGTCTGCGCCTGCAGGCGGACCGATCCGCCGGTCACGCTGGCGCCGTTGGTCCCGGCGACGAGGCTGCCCAGGCCAGTCGCGTCGGCCGACATGGCGACGTCCCCCTGCACTGTCAGCAAGCCACCATCGGCCGCGTAGAGCGCGGCGATGCCGGCGGTACCGCTGGCCCCGGCCGCTACGGTGAGGTCGGCTCTGACTTCGGCGTCGCCGAGGATGGTGAGGTTGCCGCCGGTCGACGACGACACGATGCGCGCCTCGCGCGTGCCGCGCACGGAGACATCGGAATGCATCGTCTTCGCCGTCGTCGCGATGATTTCGGCGTCGGTCTTGCCGACCATGGTCAGCGCCGAGGTGGCGGTGAAATTCTGCCCGCTGACGCTGGCATCGCCGCTGCCGCCGCCAGGAGCGGCCCCGCCCGCGACCTCGCCGTCGACGACATTGTGCCCAGCGCTGAGCACGATGGCATTGCCGACGACATCGACTCGCCCGGCGAGGTTGAACCCCAGGCTCGCGCCGGCAGTGATGGCCATGGTCATCGCCTGGTTCTTCGGCACCGCCACCGCATAGATGCGGTTGTTGTCGCCAAAGCCGGTGCTTTGCGCGCCGCCGATGCTGCCGCCGATCACCACGCCATTGACGTCGCTCGTGCCGCTGGTCACCTCGATATCGAACAGGCCGTCGGGCGAGAAATTGATCGTAGCTGCTTCCGCTCCCACCAGCGCCGCCTGGCCGTTGGTGGTGATATTGCCGTTGTGGACCACCCGCGGCGCAACCATCGCCACGTAGCTGCCGGTGTCGAGCGCATTGATGTTCGCGCCCGAATTGACGATCACCGCTGAGGACGGGTTAATTGCCTGGTCGAAATTCATCACCCCGCCGACAACGAAGTTGGCGTCGGTGATCGGCAAGGTAGTGAGCACCAGCGAGCCGACGTTGAACGCCGCGCCAGTGCCGACAACGATGCCGTTGGGGTTGTAGAAATAGATGCTCCCGGCGCCGTTGACCGTGCCGTTGAGGCCGACCGACGGGCCCGCCCCGGTATCGAGCCGGTTGAGGACCGCAAAATTGGTCGGGCCGGTGAAATTGAGCGTGCTTCCCGACGGCAGGAAGGTCCGCACGCCGCCCACGGTCGGCGCGGTGACGGTCCAGTTGATAACCGACCGATTGTCGTTGAGCGTGACGGTGGTCGTCGTCCCGGTCGAGCCAATCGAGCCCGTGCCGGCTCCGAAATTGCCTGCGCCGGCGACCTGGGCGCTGGCCGGCGCGGCGGCCAAAGCAGTTGCCAGAGCGAGGATCGAACAGGCCGTGCGCGGACGGCGGCTGAGGGTGGTACGCATGCTTACCTCCAGGGCAACAATCTGGTCGTCAGGGTCATCAGGAAGCGGGCGTCGCCGCGCTTGTTCTCGAGTCCCGCCTTCTCGAGCGGGATCGCAATCGCTGCGTCGAGTGCGGCGCGGTCGGCGAGCGCGGCGCGAATTCCGCCGCCGATCGATTTCACGTGGCGCGGGTCGCCGCTGACCTTCTTGTCCCACACCCAGGCGGCGTCCCCGAAGGCGTAGGGCTGGACCGCGATGCGGTTGCGATGGAACGGCAGGCGCGGCCCGCGCAGCTCGACCGCAACGCCGAGCCCGCTGTCGCCGGAGATGATCGCCGGGTCGTAGCCGCGGCCGACGGTGTAATTGCCGGCCGTGAATTCCTCGAACGACAGCAACGGGTTCCAGCCCCACTGCGCGCGCGGGCTGATCGCCACGGCGAGGTCGCGGATGACCGCGAACTCGGCGGTTCCGTTAGCTCGGATCAACGTTCCCGTCGGCTTGCCGTCGGCGCGGCTGGTCGGCGTGTCCTCGGGGTCGCAGCAACGCTCGCTGGCGCCAAAAATGTCGAGGCCTTTGCGCAGCTCGACCGTCGCATTGTAGCGCCACGCCGGGCGCCGCGAGGTGAGGTCCACCGCGTCATAGTCTGCACGCAGCCATGCCACGCGCAGATGGTCGCGGGTCAGCGGTCCGAAGAAATTGACCTTCTGGTCGACCCAGTCGAACCCGCCGCCGAGCGTCAGGTTGCGCGCCTGGCTGCGGATCAGCGGATAAGCCAGGCCGAGCGACGCGAACAGGGTGCGCGCCTTGAGGTCGGGATCGTTCGACTGCTGCTTGTCGATATCGGGCTTGGTCCACGCATAGGTGAAGGCGGCATTGACCAGCAGGCCCTCATTGCCCGGCCGGAAGCTGTGGCCGAGCTGCAGGATCTGCTGCTCCTTAAACTCGAGCGTCGAATAGAGCGCGGCATAGCTCGCGTCGCCCATTCCGGTGAGGCCATAGGCCTGGCCGCGCACTTGGCCGCCCCACCGGCCGGTCGCCTTCGACGCGAGGTTCTGGACCATGACGTCGACCGAATAGGGCTGGCGGATGACGGTCACTTCGCCGACCAGCTCGCCCGGTCCGATCCCGGCCGGCTTCAGGGTCAGCTGGACGTTGTAGCCCGGCAGGTCGCGCGCCAGCAGCAGATAGCGCTCGGCGGTGTAGCGGTTGAAGATCTCGTCCTGCGTCAGCCGGGTGAGATAGCCCGCCAGCTTGGACTCGGCGCCGCTGGTCTGGCCGCGTGCGCGGATCGCGGTCACTCGCGCATAGAGCACTTCGAGGCGCACCACGCCGCTCTCGATCCGCTGAGTCGGCACCTGCACCGCGGCGAGATAGCCGCGATCGCGCAAATAGGTCGCGGCGCGGTCGCGGATCTCGCAGATCACCGCGACCGGCTGGTCGGTGCCGGCATATTCAGCCCAGGTCGCGCGCAGGTCTTCCGCGCTCGCGCCCTTGAGATTGTTGAACTGGACATCGCTCAGCTTGACCCGGATGTCGGCATATTGCGGATCGGCCAGCGGGCACGGCGAACGCTCGACATCGCCGACCACGTTGAGGCTGGTCGCCGGCGCCTGGGTCGGCGGGTTGCGAGTCAGCTCGTCGCGAGTCGGCGCGACGTTCTGGGCGGCGGCATGAGTGAACGGAAATGCGGCGCCCGCGATGGCGACGCTCGAAATCAATCGGCTGTTACGAAACCCCATTTGTCCCCCCGCTGGACGACCCCCAGAACAGCCGAACGCGCGGGCGACTCGGCTAAACTCCCGTTAACGTTGGTGAAGATACTCTTAACCTGTGTCAATCGCGGAAGTGAGCAGCTCGTCCCGTTTTTGGCCGCGATATGAAATGATTAGCGGGCTTCGAAGCCGGCGAGGCATTCCGCCGCCCAGCGCGCGGCGGTCAGTGCGCTGAGGTCGCTCGGGTCGAGCGGCGGGTCCCATTCGGTAAGGTCGATCACGCGCACCCGCGGCTCGGCGGCGAGCGCCCGCGTGGCCGCGAAGAAGTCGCTCGCCACCATTCCGCCCGGCCGTGCGCCTGGGGCCGCCGGGAATTGCGAGCGGTCGATGACGTCGATGTCGCAATCGACCACCAGCGCGCGGCACCCGGCAAGCCGTTCGAGCGCGTCCGCCACCGCCCAGCCGATCCCCCGCGCCCGCACCTCGCCGATCGTGATCAGCCGGTTGCCCGCGGCCAACGCATCGGCGTGCATCGCCGCGCTGTTGGCGAACGGCGCGAGCCCGATCTGGACGATGTTCGCGCCCGGCAGGCCGTCCTCGATCAGCGCCCGCACCGGATTGCCGTTGCCCAGCCCCTGGCCCAAGTCGCGCATGTCGAGATGCGCGTCGAGCGTGATCAGCCCGACCTTGTCGAGCGGCAGTCCGAGCCCGTGCACCCCAGGCCGGGTCACCGCATTGTTGCCGCCGATCAGGAGCGTCAGCTTATGCTCCGCAACGCTCGCCGACACCGCGTCGCGGATCGGCGCGGTCGCCTGTTCGATGCTCAGCCCGTCGATCGCCACGTCGCCGCGATCGTGGACCGCGCTCGACAGCGTGCGCCCGCTCTCGATGTCGAACAGCCCGATCCGCCGAAGCGTTTGCCGCAGCTCGCCCGGCGCCAGGTCGCACCGCCCGGGCGTAACCGATCCCGCCGCGAGCGGGGCCCCGACCAACCCCACCGCCGCGCCCGGCCGCTCGCCGATCAGGTCGCCAAGATTGGGCCAGCCGCTCATGCTTTGACGACTAGCATGGCCGCCGTCTAACGCCACCACCATGTGGGACCGCCTCATCACCAACTGCCATGTCGCGACGATGGTCGCTCGGCCCGGCGACCCGCTCGGGATCGTGCGCAATGCCGCCATCGGTCTCGACGGCGGGCGCATCGTGCGGGTCGGAAGCCGAACCGAGCTGGCCGGCTTCCGCGCCCGCGAAGTCACTCCGCTCGGCGGCGCCTGGGTCACGCCCGGGCTGGTCGATTGCCACACCCATCTGGTGTTCGCCGGCAACCGCGCCGGCGAGCATGCCATGCGCCGGGCCGGCGCCAGCTATGAGGAGATCGCGCGGGCCGGCGGCGGCATCGTCTCGACCGTCGCCGCGGTCCGTGCTGCCTCTCCCGACCAGCTCGCCGCCCAATCCCGCCGCCGTCTGCACGCGCTGATGGCGGGCGGCGTAACGACGGTCGAGGTCAAGTCGGGCTACGGCCTCGATACCGCCGGCGAGGTGAAGCTGCTCGAAGCCGCGCGCGAACTTGGCGAAACCGAGCCGGTGCGCATCGTGCCGACCCTGCTCGCCGCCCACGCCCTCCCGCCCGACGCCCGCGAGGGCCCCGCCCGCGAAGCCTATATGAAGAGCATCGTCGGCGAGATGATCCCGGCCATCGCTAAGGCGAAGCTGGCGACCAGCGTCGACGCCTTCTGCGAAACCATCGCCTTCACCCCGGCCGAGGTCGAGCGGGTGTTCACCGCCGCGCGCGCCCACGGCCTTCCGGTCCGGCTTCATGCCGAGCAGCTGTCGAACCAGAATGGCGCCGAGCTTGCCGCGCGCTACAAGGCGCTCAGCGCCGACCATCTCGAACATCTCGATGCCGCCGGGGCCAAGGCAATGGCCGCCGCCGGCACCGTCGCCGTCCTCCTCCCCGGCGCCTTCTACGCGCTCCAGGAAACCCGCAAGCCGCCGGTCGACCTGCTCCGCCAGCACAAGGTGCCGATCGCCGTCGCGACCGACTGCAATCCCGGCACCTCGCCCTTGCTCAACCCGCAACTCGCGATGCACCTCGCAGCCACCCTGTTCGGCCTCACCCCCGAGGAATGTCTCGCCGGAATGACCGTCCACGCCGCCCGAGCGCTCGGCCTCGCGCACGAGGTCGGGACGATCGCGCCAGGCAAGGCCGCCGACCTCGCCGCCTGGCGGATCGAAGACCCTGCCGAGCTCGCCTACTGGATCGGCCTTGTCCCCGAGCGGCGGATTTTCGCCGGCCGCGACGCGTGACCGCGGCTCATAGCGAATCGCATGAGAACACCACCACGATGACACCGTTCGGATCGGTGAAGAACAGATAGGTGCTGCCCCACGGCCGGGCGATCGGCCCGCGATGCGCAAAGCGCGGGTCGTCGGGGATCTGGAATTGCGCGACATCGGCAACCCGGAACTGCAGGCTGACGCCCGCAAAGTCTCGACTGTCCTCGCAACGATGTACCTCGAGGAAGGCTTCGCCGTCGGCTCCGGCCAGGCCCAATATGCACCCGCGGTCGCCCGGCTCGTCCCATTCTTCTAGCACCGACAGCCCCAGCAGGTCGCGATACCAGTCGCGCGTGGCCTCGAGCAGCGGCGTGCTCAATCGCGTCTTGAGGCTCAGCGGAACAGCCATGGCGTTTCCCATACCCAGTCTGGCGGGCCAATGCGACACGCAGCGCGAGCGGTGAACATTCGCACCACTCGCGCGTAATTTCCGCACAGGCGCTTACCGCCGCCACGGGAGAGTTTCATGTCCGTCGAACAGATGCTTCAGCAGACAATGCCGTCGATGCCATCGCCCGCGAGCTCGGGGTCGACCGCTCGACCGCCCAGGCCGGCGCCACCGCGCTCCTTCCGCAGATCCTCTCCGGAATGCAGCATCCCGCCGCCCCACAATCGGCGATGGCCGGCGCCGGCGGCGGTGCGATGGGCGGCCTTGGTGGCCTGTTCGGCTCGCTCGCCGGAATGGGCGGCGGCGGCCTGCTCGACAACGTCGTCTCGCCGCAGCCGACCGAAGTCGCCAAGGGCAACGACATCCTCGGCCAGATCTTCGGCTCCAAGGACCGCAGCCGCGAGGTTGCCGCCGACGCCGCCGCCACGTCGGGGGTCGAGCCGTCGTTGCTCAAGAAGATGCTCCCGATCCTCGCCATGCTCGCCGCGGGCTACGTGATGAAGCGCGCGGGCTCTGGCGGCGGACTGGGTGGAGCGCTTGGCGGGTTCCTCGGCGGCCAGCCATCCCCGGCCGGCTCACCCGCGGGCGGCCCGGGCGGAATCCTCGACGACCTGATCGGCGCCGCCGGCAAGTTCGTGGGCCGATAGAGCCGCTCGGGCGGCCACCGGACCTTTCCTTTTCGTCATTGCGAGGCGCATAGCGCCGCGGCAATCAGCCGCTCACAGCTACTCGCTCGCATTGACGGAAACGACCGATGACCGACCCGCGCCTCGACAACAGCCGCCACATCCGCGCCCGCCGCGGCGCTGACATCAAGGCCAGGCACTGGACCACCGAGGCAGCGGTTCGGATGCTGATGAACAATCTCGACGCCGAGGTCGCGGAGGACCCGCAAAGCCTCGTCGTCTACGGCGGGATCGGCCGGGCCGCGCGCAGCTGGGCGGCCTATGACAAGATCGTCGAGACGCTCGAGCGGCTGGAGCAGGACGAGACCCTGCTCGTCCAGTCGGGCAAGCCGGTCGGCGTGTTCCGCACCCACAAGGACGCGCCGCGCGTGCTCATCGCCAACTCCAACCTCGTCCCCAAATGGGCGACCTGGGACAAGTTCAACGAGCTCGATCGCGCCGGGCTGATGATGTACGGCCAGATGACCGCCGGCAGTTGGATCTACATCGGCACGCAGGGCATTGTCCAAGGTACTTACGAGACCTTCGCCGAAATGGGCCGCCAACATTATAGCGGCGACCTAAAGGGCAAGTGGATCCTCACCGCGGGCCTCGGCGGGATGGGCGGCGCACAGCCCCTCGCGGCGGTCATGGCCGGCGCCCATTGCATTGCCGTCGAGGTGCAGGAAAGTTCGATCGAGAAACGCCTCGCCACCCGCTACCTCGATCACCGCGCGACCAGCATCGACGAAGCGCTGGAGATTATCCGCGCCGCCACCGAACCGACTTCGGTCGGCCTCCTCGGCAACGCCGCCGAAATCCTGCCCGAAATGGTCGCGCGCGGGATCCGCCCCGACGCGGTCACCGACCAGACCAGCGCGCATGATCCCGCCAACGGCTATTGCCCGGCCGGTTGGTCGGTCGCCGAATGGATCGCCAGGCGCGAAAACGATCCGGCCGCCGTCGCCACTGCCGCCCGCCGCTCGATGGCCCGCCATGTCGAAGCAATGCTCGCGTTCAAGGCGCAGGGCATCCCGGTGTTCGATTACGGCAACAACATCCGCCAGGAAGCGCTCGACGACGGGGTCGCCAATGCGTTCGACTTCCCCGGCTTCGTCCCGGCCTACGTCCGCCCCCTGTTCTGCCGCGGCATCGGCCCGTTCCGCTGGTGCGCGCTGTCGGGCGACTCGGAAGACATCTACCGCACCGACAGCCGAGTAAAGGAACTGATCCCCGACGACCCGCACCTCCACCGCTGGCTCGACATGGCGCGCGAGCGGATCGCCTTCCAGGGCCTGCCCGCGCGGATCTGCTGGGTCGGCCTCGGCCAGCGCCACCGCCTCGGCCTCGCCTTCAACGAAATGGTGCGCAGCGGCGAGGTCAGCGCCCCGATCGTCATCGGCCGCGACCATCTCGACAGCGGCAGCGTCGCCTCACCCAACCGCGAGACCGAGGCGATGCGGGACGGCAGCGACGCGGTCAGCGACTGGCCGCTGCTCAACGCCCTACTCAATACCGCGTCCGGCGCGACCTGGGTCTCGCTCCACCACGGCGGCGGCGTCGGCATGGGCTATTCGCAGCACAGCGGAATGGTGATCGTTGCCGACGGCACCGACGACGCGGCCCGCCGCCTCGAGCGCGTGCTGTGGAACGACCCCGCCACCGGAGTCATGCGCCACGCCGACGCCGGCTATGACGACGCCATCGCCTGCGCCCGCGAGCAGGGCCTCGATTTGCCGATGATTTGACCCCCATGACCACAACTTGACCCAGCCGACCTACTGTATTACGTCACCACTACAGTAGGAGCCGCGCCGATGTTTTTCGAGGTCGCCATGGTCGTCTTGTCCGCTTCCGCCCAGCCCGGGCAGCCCGCGCCACCCCAGCTCGCCGCGGCAATCGCTCGCCCTTCACCGGCACGGCCGCTGGCAGATCAGCTGATGGCCTTGCTCGCCGCGGGCGACGGCGCTGCGCTCGACGCCTTTGTCGATGCGCACCGTTTTGCGCCGGAGTTCGCCGAGATGGAGCCGGCCGCCGCGACCAAGGTCCGGCTCCGAGCGCTCGCCCGCCAGACCGGCGGGGTCGATGTCACCGAATGGCATCCCGAAGGAAACGACATCTTCTTCGAAGGCACCACACGCAAGGGCGCCATTCCGGTCGAGGGCGCGCTGTTTCTGCGCGACGGCAAGTTCGTCGGCATCGATCTCCAGCGCAACATGATGAAGCGCCCGGCCGACGCGCCGCCCTGGCCGCTCAAGTCCACCACCGTCGACGCCGCGCTCAAGGACATCCGCGCCGAAATCGACTGGCGCGCCCGAACCGAGCGCTTTTCGGGCACGGTGCTGATCGCCCGCCGCGGACAACCGGTGCTGCTCGACAGCTGGGGCCTCGCCGCGCGCGGACCCGACGTGCCCATCCGCAACAGCACGCTTCACCACACCGCTTCGGCGAGCAAGATGCTGACCACGGCGGCGGTCGCCACGCTGATCGATCGCGGCAAGCTGGCGCTCGACACGCCGGTGGCGCGCGCCGTTCCCGCCCTCGCCAACGCGCCCGACGCGGCCAATGTCACCATCGCCGACCTGCTCGGCCACCGGGTCGACTATGGCGAATATTTCGGCGAGCTCGACGCCCAGCCGAAGCTGCGCGCAACCCGCCGGCTGAGCGACCTTATGCCCCTTGTCGCCGCGCGCACGCCAAGGCGCGCCCCGCCCGGCAAGGTCGCCTACAGCAACGCCAATTATCTCGTCCTCGCGGCGGCGGTCGAAGCCGCGAGCGGCAAGCACTTCTTCGATTATGTCGAGGCGCATGTGCTCCGCCCGCTCGGCCTCACGCACATCACCTACGGCCATCTCGACCGCCGCCCGGCCGGCGCCGCGATCGGCTGGGTCAAGGACGAGGTCGCCGACCCGCTCGGCATCGAGGCATGGAAATCCAACGACCACATGTTCAAGGCCAGCCATCGCGGCGGGGCGGCCGG
Source organism: Sphingomonas mesophila (assembly GCF_003499275.1). Classification (GTDB taxonomy): domain Bacteria; phylum Pseudomonadota; class Alphaproteobacteria; order Sphingomonadales; family Sphingomonadaceae; genus Sphingomicrobium; species Sphingomicrobium mesophilum. The sequence continues at coordinate 2,132,701 of NZ_QWDF01000001.1, forward strand.
CGGCGCCTGGGCCAGCGCGACCGACCTGCACCGACTGATCGACTCGATCGCCGCCGGCAAGCTGATCAGACCGGCGACTCTCCAGGCGATGCTCGCGGACCGCCGCCGCGCCGGCCCGACGCTCGGCTCCGCGCTCGGCTTCATGTTCCGCGGCGGCGACAAGCTGGCCTATTTCGGCCACGCTGGCGGCGGCGGCAACGCCGGGATGAGCGCCTCGGCGTTCATCGCGCCCGACCGCGAATGGAGCGTCGTCGTGCTGTCCAATTTCAGCTCGCCGTCGGGCGAAATGCTCGGCGGCCAGCTGCTCGACTTCCTCGCCAAGCTGCCCCGCGATTAGCGCTGCAGCAAGTCGCTAAGCGCGAGCGCGTCGGCGGTCGCGGCGGACGAGGCGGTGTTGTCGAACATGCACCACACCTGCGGCGCCCCGTCCGCGCGTAGCAGCGTCGCATAGTTCCCAATCCGGTCGGCATAGCTCGAGCGATAGACCACCGGCGACCCGTGCAAGCGCCAATAGCTCAGCGTCCGCGCGCCGCCCGGCCGTGCCGCCGCCTGCGAGCCGACCGGCGGGTCCGCCGCAACCCGCGCCACGCCGGACTCGACCAGCAGGGCGTCCGCCTCCTCGCCGAACCACTCCGCATGGCGCGGCTCGCACGCGAGTCCCGCGCTGGTCCGCGCACGGAGCGCCTCGAAGAATCCGCGCGCCACCGCCGCATCGAATGCCAGCTTGGGCGGCAATTGCACCAGCAGCACCGCCAGTCTGTCGCTCAGCCCTGCCACTTCTTCGGCAAACCGGTCGAGCGGCTCCGCGCAGTCGACCAGCTTGCGCACGTGGGTAATCTCCTTCGGCAGCTTGACCGAGAAGCGGAAGCCGTCCGGCACGCTCGCCGCCCAGCGCTGCCAGGTCTCCGGGCGATGCGGCCGGTGGAACGAACTGTTGATCTCGACCGCGTCGAACACGCCCGCATAGCGCTCGAGCGCCGTCCCCTCCGCCGCGAACCGCCCGCGCAGAGCCGCCGCGATGCTCCATCCCGCAGTGCCGATCCGGATCGTCATCGCTGCTGAACGCGCGGCCTCGCCCGAACGATGCCTCTGGCCGCGGCCAATGCTTTCTGCCAAACCGCCCGCCACCATGCGCAAATGGTTTCAGCAGGTTTCTCCGGACCGCGAGAAATTGCTCGCGATCAGCTGGATGCGGCCGATCGCGCACCGCCTGACCGAGCCGACGATCTGGCATTTTAACCGCCATTGCGTCGCCCGCGGAGTGGCGCTCGGCCTCGCCGTCTCGTTCGTTCTCCCGGTTGGGCAGATCGTCCTCGCGGCGCTGTTCGCGAGCATGGTTCGCGGCAATGTGCTGGTCGCCGCCGCGGCCACCCTGCCGAGCAATCCGCTAACCTTCCCGGCAATCTATTACGGCGCGTACAAGCTCGGCGCGTGGCTGCTCGGTACCCCGGTTACCGCCCCGGCGGTCGCTGCCGACCGCTCGATGAGCGAGATGATCGTCGGCGCCTCGGGCCCGGTGTCGCTCGGCCTCATCATCTTCGCCGTCGCCTCGGCAATCCTCGGCTATTGGCTGGTTCACGGCGTGTGGCGGCTGTTCCTCGTACGCCAGTGGCGGCGCCGGCCGTGGCGCGGCGCGGCCGCCTGACGCTGGTCGGGCACCGGCTAATCTGCCAAAGCCCGCGGCCATGCTGACGCTCGACCCGACCGCGATCGATCTCGACCTGCTGCGCCGCCTGTGGGCCGGCGCCCCCGCTCGCCTCGACGATGCCAGCCACGCACGGATCGCGGCCTCGGCCGCCGCGGTCGAGCGCATCGTCGCCTCGGGCGAGACGGTCTACGGGATCAACACCGGCTTCGGCCTGCTCGCCAACAAGCGCATTCCCGCCGACCGCCTCGCCGAGCTCCAGCGCAACCTCATCCTGTCGCACAGCTGCGGCCTCGGAGACCCGCTCCCGCGCCACGTCGTCCGGCTGATGATCGTGCTCAAGCTGCTCGGCCTCGGCCGCGGCCATTCGGGCGTCCGGCCGCTCGTCATCGATGCGCTCCAGTCCCTGATCGACAAGGATGCGATGCCGCTGATCCCGAGCCAGGGCAGCGTCGGCGCCTCGGGCGATCTCGCCCCGCTCGCCCACCTCATCGCCGCGCTGATGGGCCACGGGCGGATCGACCTCGCCGGCACCATCCTGCCCGCCGCCGACGCCCTCCACCAGCTCGGCATGGCGCCGCTCGAGCTCGGCCCCAAGGAAGGGCTGGCGCTGATCAACGGCACCCAGGCCTCGACCGCCATCGCGCTCGATGCCCTGTTCCTCGGCGAGCGGGTGTTCGCCGCCGCGCTTCACGCCGGGGCGCTCTCGGTCGATGCGCTCAAGGGCTCGATCAAGCCGTTCGACGCGCGCATCTCGCAGCTTCGCGGCCAGCCCGGCCAGGTTCGCGTTTCCGACGCCATCCGCGGCCTGCTCGACGGCTCGGCCATCGTCGCTTCACATCACCGCTGCGGCCGGGTCCAGGATCCCTACAGTTTCCGCTGCCAGCCGCAGGTGATGGGCGCCGCGCTCGATCTGCTCGACCAGGCGGCGCGCACGCTGACCATCGAGGCGGCGGCGGTGACCGACAATCCGATCGTGTTCGACGACGAAGACAGCGCGCTCAGCGGCGGCAATTTCCATGCCCAGCCGGTCGCCTTCGCCGCCGACATCATCACCATGGCACTATGCGAAGTCGGCTCACTCTCGGAACGCCGTACAAGTGTCCTGGTCGATCCCAAGATGAGCGGGCTGCCCGCCTTCCTGACCGACGACGGCGGGGTCAATTCGGGATTGATGATCCCGCAGGTCACCGCCGCGGCGCTGGCTTCGGAAAACAAGAGCCTCGCCTTCCCCGCGTCGGTCGATTCGATCCCGACCTCGGCCGGCCAGGAGGACCATGTGTCGATGGCGCCGATCGCCGCGCGCAAGGCCGCGCAGGTCGCGCGCAACACCGCCGGAATTGTGGCGGTCGAGCTGATCGCCGCCGCCCAGGGGGTCGATTTTCACGCCCCGCTCGAGACCTCGCCGCCGCTAAAGGCGCTCCACGCGCGGGTCCGTGCCATCTCGCCGCATCTCGAAACCGATCGCTATTGGGCGGACCAGATGGCCGCGCTCCAGTCGGCGGTGCTGGCCGGGGAGATCGCCGAAATCCTCTAGTCGGCGCGGGTCCAGGTCTGCGATTTGCACAGCATCTTGCCGGCCATGCAGCCGCGTACCACCAGCCGGTTGGAATCGAGCAGGCGTAGCTCGGCGCGGGCCCGGAAATTGCGGTCGGGCACGAACAGCCGCCCCTTCCATTTGTCCTCGCCGGCGGCGGTGAAGCCGGTCATCAGCTGGGTCCCGACCAGGTCGCGCGTGCCGCCCTTGGCGGCGTCGGCTTTGGCCTTGTCGGACGCGGCGACGACCGTCCCGCACCACGCCTCGCCGCATTGCGCGATGGCGACGGTGACGCTGCCATTGGGGTGGGTCCAGCGCCCCTCGAGGGAGCCGTCGGCGAACAGCGCGGCAAGCAACAGGACCGGAGTCGGCATGGCCGAAACATGACCGACATCAACAAAAACGCAAGACTCAGTGGAAGTCGCGGCTTTTTGGCATGCAGTGGACGTTGCGCGGATGAACCATCGGTGGCGGCCGGGGCACGCTGCGCTGGGCGCCGCCACCGTCGCCGTTCGACAGCGTCGACGGCATCGCGTCCTCGCTCAGCTGGCGCAGCATGGCGGTGTCGTCCTCCAGCCGGCTGGCGACGACATGGACCACCGCCTCGTCGTGCTGGACCAGCCCGTGGACGACCATCAGCCGCGATCCCATCACGATCCCGCGCTGGCTTGCGAAGCGGTCGGGCCAGATCACCAGATTGGCGATCCCCGTCTCGTCCTCCAGCGTGATGAAGCACACCCCCTTGGCGCTGCCCGGCCGCTGGCGGATCAGCACTAGCCCGGCCAGGCTGACCCGCCGGCCGTAGCGCATCGATCGAAGCTCCCCGGCGGTGACGAAGCCGCGGCGCGCATAATGGTCGCGCAGGAAGGTCATCGGGTGCGCTTTGAGGCTGAGGCGAATGGTCTGGTAATCGCTCACCACATGCTCGCTCAGCGGCATCGCGGGGAGCCTCACCACCTCGCGTTCCCAGCCCTCGTCGGCGGCGTCGGCGGCGCGAAACAGCGGCAGGTCGGGCGCGGCCTTCAGCGCGCGGCAGTCCCACAGCGCTTGACGCCGGTCGAGCCCCATTGAGCGGAACGCGTCGGCCTCGGCCAGCCGCTGGATCGCCGCCACCCCGATCCCGGCGCGCCGCCGCACATCCTCGACGCTGGCATAGGGCACCGCGCCCCGCGCCGCGACCAGCCGCGTCGCGTCGTCCAGCCGAAGCCCCTCGATCTGGCGAAGGCCCAATCTGAGGACGGGGTCACGCCCTTCCGCTGCGGGCTCGAGCGCAGAGTCCCACCCGCTCTCGTTCACATCCACCCCGCGCACCTCGACTCCATGTTCCTGCGCGTCGCGAACGATCTGCGCCGGTGCGTAAAAGCCCATCGGCTGCGAGTTGAGCAGCGCCGCCGCGAACGCCGCCGGATAGCGCCATTTGATCCAGCTCGAGACGTAGACCAGATGCGCGAAGCTCGCCGCGTGGCTTTCGGGAAAACCATATTCGCCGAACCCGCGGATCTGGTTGAAGCAGCGCGTGGCGAAGTCCCGGTCGTAACCGCGCTCCACCATCCGCTCGACCATCTTGTCCTGCAGCAGATCGATCGTCCCGCGGCTGCGGAAGGTCGCCATCGCCTTGCGCAGCTGGTTGGCCTCGGCCGGAGTGAATTGCGCGGCATCGAGCGCGATCTTCATCGCCTGCTCCTGGAACACCGGCACGCCCAGCGTCCGCGCCAGGATCCGCTCCAGCTCGTCGGGCGGGCCGTGCGCCGGGTCGGGGCAGGGGAAGCACACCGGCTGCTTGCCCTGCCGCCGCTTCAGGAACGGATGCACCATGTCGCCCTGGATCGGTCCCGGCCGGACGATCGCCACTTCGATGACGAGGTCGTAGAAGCAGCGCGGCTTCAACCGCGGCAGCATATTCATCTGCGCCCGGCTCTCGACCTGGAACACGCCGAGCGAATCGCCCTTGCACAGCATGTCGTAGACCCCCGCCTCCTCGCGCGGGACAGTCGCCAGCTCCCACCGCTCGCCGTGATGCGCCTCGATCAGGTCGAACGCTTTGCGGCAGCAGGTCAGCATGCCCAGCGCGAGCACGTCGATCTTGAGGATGCCCAGTTCCTCGATGTCGTCCTTGTCCCATTCGATGAACGTCCGGTCGGGCATCGCGCCATTGCCGACCGGCACCGTCTCGATCAGCGGCCGCTGGGTGAGGATGAAGCCGCCGACGTGCTGCGACAGATGCCGCGGCATGCCGATCAATTCGCCCGCCAATTTGACCACGCGCCGCAGATGCGGGTCGCTCATGTCGAGCCCGGCCTCGGTCACCCGCTCCTCGGCGGTGCCTTCCTCCATGCTGCCCCAATGGGTCGCCGCGATCGCCGCGCAGACGTCCTCGGAGAGGCCCATCACCTTGCCGACCTCGCGGATCGCCGAGCGCGGGCGGTAGTGGATGACGGTCGCGGCGATGCCGGCGCGGTCGCGGCCGTATTTCTGGTAGATGTGCTGGATCACCTCCTCGCGCCGCTCATGCTCGAAGTCGACGTCGATGTCGGGCGGCTCCTTGCGCTCCTCGCTGATAAAGCGCTCGAACAGCAAATCGTTGACGCTCGGGTCGACCGCGGTGATCCCCAGCACGAAGCACACCGCGCTGTTGGCCGCGCTGCCGCGCCCCTGGCACAGGATCGGCGGGTCAAGGCTGCGCGCATAAGCGACGATCTCGTGGACGGTGAGGAAATAGCGCGCGAAGTCGAGCTTCTCGATCAGCGCGAGCTCGTGGCGCAATTGCGCGGCAACCTTGTCCGGCACGCCGTCCGCATAGCGCGCCTCCGCCCCGGCCCAGGTGAGATGCTCGAGATGCTCCTGCGGGGTCCGCCCCTCCGGCACCGTTTCCTCGGGATATTCGTAGCGCAATTCGTCGAGGCTGAAGCGGATCGCATCGGCGAAGTCGCGGGTCGCCGAAATCGCGTGCGGCCAGCGCTCGAACAGGCGGATCATCTCGGCCGGCGACTTTAAATGCCGCTCGGCATTAGGCTCGAGCAGATAGCCCGCCTCGGCCAGCGTCGTCTTTTCGCGGATGCAGCTCATCACGTCCTGCAGCGGCCGCCGCTCGGGCGCGTGATAGAGCACGTCGTTGGTCGCGAGGATCGTGCAGCCATGCGCCCGCGCCAGCCGGTCGAGCCGCTCGATCCGCGCCAGGTCGTCCCCGCGATAGAGATAGGATGCGCCGACGTGGCGAAGGCCCGGCAACGCCGCACGCAGTCCCGGCAAGCCCGCCGCGAACGCCTCCAAGTCGCCCCCCGGCATGGCGATGAACGCGATCCCCTCGGCATGCGCCGCGATCTCGTCCAGAGTCAGGTCGCAGTCGCCCTTGGCGCTGCGCATCTTGCCCAGGCTCAGCAGCCGCGACAGCCGCCCATAGCCCTCGCGGTCGAGCGGGTAGGCGAGCAGCGAACATTCACCCCTCCCGCCTGCGGGAGGGGAAGAGGCGCAAAGCGCCGAAGGGGAGGGCCTGTCGACAGCAGCACAGGCCCTCCCCCCGGCCCCCTCCCGCTCCGGCGGGAGGGGGAGCATGAGCCGGCACCCCACCAGCGGCCGCAGTCCCGCCCCCTTGGCCGCGCTGTGCATCCGCACCACCCCGGCGAGCGTGTCGCGGTCGGCGATGCCGATGCTGTCCATGCCCATCGCATGCGCCGCCAGCACCAGCTCGATCGAATCCGACGCGCCGCGCAGGAACGAGAAGGGCGACGCCACGCCCAGCTCGACGAACGGCGCGGGCGCGATCGGCGCCGGCCGCTCGCCATCGCCGAGCATCAGCGTCTTGCGCGCAAATCCGGTATATTCGGGCATCAGCCGAACAGCCCGTGCAGATACCACGCAGGCGCCCCGCCGCGGCCGTCGTCGTGGAGACCCTCGCGATAAATCCAGTAGCGCCGCCCGGCGCCGTCCTCGACTCGATAGTAATCGCGCAGCCGGGCGCTCGATCGCTCGCGCCACCATTCGGGCGCGATCCGCTCCGGCCCCTCGGCCCGGACCACGTCGTGCACCACTCGCCGCCAGCGGAACCGCCGGGGCAATCCGGCCGGCGTGGCATAGATCACCTCAATCGCCTCTGGCCGGTCGAGCAACCGCTGCGGCCGCGCCCGCTCCTCCCTGGCCGCAGGCCGGGGAGGGGGACCGTCCGCCGAAGCCGCAGGCGAAGGCGGATGGTGGAGGGGTTTGGTGCCGATCCCTCCCGTCTCCTCCCACCCCACCGCCCGCTCCGGCAAATGGCTCTCCCTCGCCGCAGGCCGCCGCACCTTGCCCGGCCCGAGCTTGCTCACCAGCCGGTCGACCAGCCGCGCCACCGCCACTGCCGGCGGCGGCTCGCCGCCCAGCCCGTCCTGCGCCGAGCCCAGCGGCTCGCACCATTCGGCCTCGAGCACGAAGCCGTCGAAGCCGAAGCCGGGGTCGAGCTCGGCCGCCTTGTCGCCCAGGATGCGCAGCAGATGCTTCGGCTCGCGGCTCGGCAGCGCGCACGCCGCCACCGCCACCGCGACCTCGCCGTCGACCCGGTAGCCGGCCAGCACCAGCCGCCGCGCGCCGAGCCGCCGCTGCTCGAGCTGGCGCACCAGCTCGGGCATCATCAGCGCCAGCGATTGCGGCGCCGCGGCGGGGTCGGCGACCGGCTCGGCCAGCCGCAGCAACGCGCGCGGCGCGGGCTGGTCGACGATCGGGGTCAGCGGGTCGGCCTTGCGGCCCAGCGCGCGGTCGAGCGCGTCCAGCGGATTGTCGGCCTCGCGAAAGCGCCGCGCCAGGCTCCGGCGCTCGATCCCGGCCAGCGCACCGATGGTCTTCAGGCCCAATCGCTCGATCACCCGCGTGACGTCCGCCGCCAGCCCCAGCGCCGCCACCGGCAGCGGCGCCAGCATCGCCGCCAGCCCCTCGCGTGGAGCGACGATTGCCGCCGCGCCCCCGAACCGCGCCAGTGCCCACGCCGCGCGCGGGGTCGGCGAGATCGCCGCCCGAGCGGTCAGTCCAAGCCCGCCAAACCGCGCGACGATGTCGCCCAGCAGCCGCTGCTCGTCGCCGAACAGATGCGCCGCCCCACTCGCATCGAGCAGCAGCGAGTCCGCCGAATCGACCTCGACCGCCGGCGACCAGCGGCTTGCCCAGCGCGCCAGCCGGCGCAGCAGCTCAGCGTCCCCGGCGAGGTCGGCCGCCACCGCCGCAAGCCCCGGGTCGAGCGCGCGCGCGTCGGTCAGCCGCATGCCCGGCCGGGCGCCCGCCGCCGCCGCCGCGGCGGTCACCGCATGGATCCGCTGGCCGTGCTGAACCTCGATGGTCAGCGCGATCCGGTCATCAGCCTGCGGCCCGGCGATCCGCGCCCACCGCTCGATCGCCAGCGCCGGCAACCACACCGAAACCAGCCGGGTCTCCGCCGCTCGTCCCGAGCCCGGCCGAGGGATCATGGCTCAGCACCCAGCGGCCCGGCTTGCCGCCGCGCACCCGGAACAGCTCGGCATCCCACGCCGCCGCTCCGGGCCCGCGCGAGTTGAGCGGATTGGCCAGGCTCGGAGCGCTCGCCAGCCGCCAGCGCAGCCGCGCCCCGCTGAGGTTGGCGTGGCCGCCGAGCCGAATCAAGAAGGCGGCCACGCCGTGCCGTTCGGCGGCCACCGCAAGCCGCCGGGTCGCGGTGAAATCGAGCGCCGCGGGGTCGCCGTAGAGCTCGCCGATGACGGCGCCCAATTGCCCGCATCTCAGTCCTTCCTCCATCGCCCACAGCGCCTCGCGGGCATCGCGCGCGCCGACGTGGATGAGGTCGGCAGCCTGCGCCCCAAGCCCCGGCGGATAGATCCGCCCCGCCTCGAGCATCGCCATCCGCTCCTGCACCCACAGCCACGGCCGCCCGGCCGGAAGCTGCGGCAGCAAGAAGCCCGTCCACCCCCCGTCGCGCGGACTGGCGAACAGCTCGGCCAGGGTAGGGGAGCAGCTGCCGGGGAGCTTCCACTGCTCGTGCGAATGCAAGAGCCCGGTCCGGCGAAGCCGCTCCGCCGCGCGCACCCCCGCCTCTCCCGCTTCAACGGGAGGCTGGGCCGGATCGGCAGGCGCGCGTGCCCCTGCGCCGGCGACAAGGCGAAGACTTGCTGCCACACGACTCGAACGTTTTTGTTCTAGTTTTGTTCTTGTCCCGCGACTCCGCCCGTGGAGTCAAGCGGAGTCGCGGGTCAGGCCGCCCGCCGCCCCTCGACTTCCCTTAGGAAGATCCGGATCTCCCGCACGATCCGGCTCATCGCGCCGCGGTCGAGTGCGAAGCCGGCGTGACGCGTGGTCAGCTCGACCGCCTTGTCGACCTCGCCCGCCGCGCCGCGCGCCGCGGCCGGGGCGACGATCCCGTCCAGCCGCGACCAGAAGGCCAGCATCGGCACCGGCGGCTTGCCCGCGTGGCGCTCGAACGGCGGCAGGTTGACGTCGTGCCCCGCGATCCGCTCGTAATATTCGCGGATATTGGTGTTGGTCTTGTAGTCGCCGCTGAACGGCGAGCCCAGCGTCACCACCGCGCGGATCTTGTCCGGCACGCGCCACGCCAGCTCGCGCGCGAACATCCCGCCCAGGCTCCAGCCGACTAGCAGCACCTTGCGCCCGTCGTGGATCGCCGCGATCCGCCCCGCCAGCAGGTCCATCGTGTCGGACCTTGCCCCACGATTGAGCCCGAGCAGCCACGGGTGCGCACGCCACCCGCCGAGCGCCAGCGCGCGCCGCAGGTCCATCGTCGAGCGGTCGTTGGCCAGGAATCCCGGAATGACCAGCGCCGGCGGCCCGTTCTCCGGTCCGCGCGGCCCGAGGTGGCCAAGTCCGGCGAGCAGCCGCGGCAGCCGCCATGCCAGCTCGCTCCATTTCTGGAGGTCGGGCGGCGGCAGCAGATCGGGGTCGAGCTCGTCCTCGAGCCGCTGGTCGGGGGTGGGCTGCGCGTGCCGCATCCCGGCAACATGGTTGCTTTGGCGGAACGAAACAAGAATCCGTGGAGCGCTAGCCGTGCTTTTCCAGGAAGCTATGGATTTCGCGCACCACTTGCCCCGCCACCCGGCGCGACACGCCGAACGCCATGTGGCTGCATTTCAGCGCCACCACCGAATCGCTTTCCTCGGCCAGGCCGCGCGCCGCGCGCGGCGAGACGATGCCGTCGTCGGGCGACCAGATTGCCAGCGTCGGCACCGGCGGCTTGGACGTGTCGCGGGCGATCGGCGGGTCGTCGACCTTGTGCCCCGCGACCAGCTCATACAGCCGCCAGACGTTGTTCATGCGCGGGTCGCCGCTGAACGGACTGCCCAGCGTCACCACCGCGCGCACCCGCTCCGGATGGGCCTGCGCCAGCGCCCGAGCGAACACCCCGCCGAGGCTCCACCCGACGAGCAGGATCGGCCGCTCCGGGTCGATCGAGTCGAGCCGCGCCTTCAGCCGGTCGAGCGTGTCGGCCCGCGCGCCGAGGTTCCAGCCATGGTCCCACGGATGCACCCGCCAGCCGCCCGCCGCGAGCGCCCGCCGCAATTCCATCGTCGTCCGGTCGTTGGCGATGAAGCCGGGGATGACCAGCGCCGGCTCTCCGTCCTCCGGCCCGCGCGGCCCGAGATGCCCAAAGCCGTAAATCGCCCGCGGCAGCAGATACCCCGCCTCCACCAGCCGCCGCCAGCCGGGGGGAGGAAGCTCGTCCCTGTCCGTCATTGCGAGGCTCCGAAGGAGCCGCGGCAATCCAGTCTTGCCATGCTGGATTGCTTCGCTTCGCTCGCAATGACGATCATTGGCCTACAGATATTCCCCGCCCATCAGCTCGCGCAGCGCGGCCGGGAGCCGCACCCGCCCGTCGGCGGTCTGGTGATTCTCGAGCAGCGGCACGAGAATCCTTGGGGAGGCCAGCGCGGTATTGTTCAGTGTGTGCGCGAACCGCACCTTGCCGTCGGCGTCGCGGTAGCGAAGGTTGGCCCGCCGCGCCTGCCACTCGTGCAGCGTCGAGCAGCTGTGGGTCTCGCGATATTTGCCGAGGCTCGGCACCCAGCTCTCGATATCGTTCATGCGATATTTGCCCAGCCCCATGTCGCCGGTCGATGTCTCGATCACCTGATAAGGGATTTCGAGATCGCGCAGCAGGCTCTCGGCCAGCTTGAGCAGCCGCGCATGCCAGCTTGCGCTCTCCGCCTCGTCGGCGGCGCACATCACCCATTGCTCGACCTTGAGGAATTGGTGCACGCGGAGCAGCCCGCGCACATCCTTGCCGGCGCTGCCCGCCTCGCGCCGGAAGCAGGGCGAATAGCCCGCGTAAGTGAGCGGCAACTTGGCGCCGTCGACGATCTCGCCCGAATGCAGCGAGGTCAGCGCGACCTCCGCGGTCCCGGCCAGGAACGCATCGTCGTTGGGCAGCGCGTAGGTCTCCTCGACGTGACCGGGGAACTGGCCCTGGTTGAGGAACGCCTGCTCGCGCGCGATCGCGGGCACGGTGATCGGCGTGAACCCGGCCGCCGCGATCTTGTCCAGCGCCCAGCCCATCAGCTTGGTCTCGAGCAGCGCCAGCCGCCCCTTGAGGCAATAGGTGCGGCTGCCCGACACCTGGACGATCCGGCTCAGCTCGGCCCAGTCGTTCTTCTCGATGAGCGCGACATGGTCGAGCGGCGCGAAGTCGAACTTGGGGAGCGCGCCCTCAGTGCGCACGACCACATTGAAGCTCTCGTCCGGCCCGACCGGCGCTCCGGAATAGGGGATCTGTGGAAGCCTGAGCGTCATCGCTCGCAATTGCTCGGCCTTGGCGCCAAGCTCCTGCTCCAGCTCGCCCGCTTTCGCGCCCGCCGCCTTCGCCTCGGCCCCGAGCGCAGCCTTCTCCTCCGGCGCGGCGTCCTTGAACCGCGCGCTGATCGCGTTGCGGCTGGTCCGAAGCGCGTCGATCTCGGTCTTCAGCGCTCGCATCTCGCCGTCGAGCGCGAGCAAGGCGTCGAGGTCGAGATCGACCCCCTTGGCCGCAATCGCCCCTTCCACCGCCGCGCGGTTCGCCTTGATGAAATCCAGTCCCAGCATGGCCCCGCCGATGCGCGAAACCGCCCCCAAGAGCAACACCCGTCGCCCCAGCGCAGGCTGGGGCCCATGCGCTCATGTCACGCCTAATAGCACGGCATGGATGCCAGCCTGCGCTGGCATGACGGGCAAAATCTGCCTAACGCGCGTCCACAACGACAGGAGACCCCATGCCGTCCGGATTGTTCGCGCTGCTCGACGATGTGGCGATGATCGCCAAGCTCGCCTCGGCCTCGATCGACGACGTCACCGCCGCCGCCGGGCGCGCCGGCATGAAGGCCGCCGGGGTAGTGATCGACGACACCGCCGTCACGCCGCGCTTCGTCCACGGCCTGACGCCGGACCGCGAGCTTCCGATCATCGGCAAGATCGCGCTCGGCAGCCTCAAGAACAAGCTGCTGTTCCTGCTCCCCGGGGCGCTCGCGCTGAGCGAGTTCGCGCCGTTCCTGATCACGCCCATCCTGATGATCGGCGGCGCCTATCTGGCGTTCGAGGCGAGCGAGAAGATCATCGAGGCGATCCGCCACGAGCATCACGAGCACAGCAAGGAAATCGTCGCCGGCGACGCCGCCGAGCTCGAGAAGAAGCAGGTCGCCGGAGCGGTCCGCACCGATTTCATCCTGTCGGCCGAGATCATGGCCATCTCGCTGGCCGCGATCGACATCCCCGACTTCTGGCCGCGCGCCTTCGCCTTGGCCCTCGTCGCCATCGCGGTGACGGTCGGGGTCTACGGCACGGTCGCATTGATCGTGAAGCTCGACGACATCGGCCTCCACCTCGCCGAGCGCTCGTCGGCCGCGGCCCGCAAGATCGGCCGCGGGATGGTCCGCGCCGTGCCCAAACTATTGTCCTTCCTGTCGACCGTCGGAATCGCCGCCATGCTGTGGGTCGGCGGCGGGATCCTGCTCCACGGCTTCGAGGAGCTTCACGTCACGCCCTATCCGGCGATGCTCCATCACTGGATCGAGGAGGTGGCGCACGGCAACGGCCTGCTCGAATGGGCCTTGCTCGCCCTCGCTGGCGCCGCGCTCGGCTTCGTCATCGGCAGCGCGATCGCCTTCGTCGTCCGCCGCTTCACCACCCATCCCGAGGATCTGGTGGTCGACGCCTAGCGGCTCTGCGCCCCGCCGAGCAGCAGATAGGCTTCGTCGAACTGCGCAACCTGCCGAAGCCGCTTGGCGTCGGGCAGGCTGATCCGCGAGCCATTGGTCACCAAGAGCCCGTCCTGGCGCAGCGCCTGCATCGTCCGGTTGAGATGGACCGCGGTCACCCCCAGCACGTCGGCCAGCTGCGCCTGGGTAATCGGGAAGTCGAACTCGTCGCGCTGGCCTAATTCCGCGATCTCGAAGCGGATGCCCATTTCGCACAATAGATGCGCCAGCCGCGCCTTGGCGCTGCGCCGCCCGAGCGCGGCATTCCACTTAGCCAGGATCGACCCGTCGACCACCGTGTCGCGCCAGAACGCCATGGTATAGGCGGGCGCCGAATCGACCAGCTTGCGAAGCGCCGTGTGCGGCACCATCCGGACCACCGAGTCGGTCAGCGATTCGATTCCCCAGCCGGTCTCCGGAACCGCCAGCGAGTGAAGGTCGCAGAAGTCGCCGACGATGTGCAGCGCGGTGATCTGGCGGTGCCCGTTGGCCAGCTGGTCGAAGCGGCCGACCAACCCTTCCACCACTAGGCACGAATAGGTCATTCGGTTGCCGGGGCGGACGATGTCGCGGTGCGCCTGGGTGCGCACCTCCTCGCCCGGCAGCGCCAGGATCGCCTCCTGCTCGGCCTTGGTCAGCGGCGAGCGGAGCAGCAGCCGGAACAGAAACTTTTCCAAGGCGCCTCGATAGGCCGCCATCCCCACCTCGGCAATCAAAGCAATGCCCCGCCCCACGCCGGTCGATACGGACACGGCACGGATTTGCGCTGGCCCAAGCGGTCTCTCCCGTAAACGAAAAACCGCCTAAACTAAGTTAGTTAGCCTTCGCAACCGCTAGCGGTCGCCCTTGTCGCCCTCGCCTTTCTTCGACTTGGTCTTGGCGTCGCGCCGCTGGTCCTGGGCGAGGCTCCGGCCGACGTCGTCGCTTTCCTTGAAGCGCCCTTCCTCGTCGCGGCGGACGAAGCGCTTGTCGGTCCCGGTATCGATCAATTCGCGCGGCATGGTCCTACTCCTTTACTGGGTCTCTTCGAGCGTGGTGAAGGTCGGCGGCGGAACGCCCTCGGCGGTGAACTTGGTCTTGAGCTCTTCCTTGCGCGCCGCCAGCTCGTCGCCCAGCGCGTCCATGTCGAGCCCGGCCTTGCGCGCCTGGGCGAACAGCCCCTCCATGCGCTTTTCCTCCTCCTCGACGTGGTGCTCGATCTGCTCCTGCAGGACCTTCACCTTGGCGTCGTAATATTCGTCGGCCGGCGAGCCCGCGAGCAGTTCGCCGATCAAGACCTTGGCGCCGTCATGCTCGACATAGGCCTCGCTCAGCATCTCCTCCTCGACCTTGCCCTCGCACGCCGGGTAGAACAGCTCCTCCTCGATCATCGCGTGGATCGTCAGCTCCATGCAGATTTCGTTGGCCAGCGCCTGCTTGCGCTCGTCGCCGCGCGCCTTCTCGTACTGCGCGAACAATTCCTCGACCGTGCGGTGATCTTCCTTCAGCAATGCGACTGCGTCTTGCTTGGTGGCCATGACTGTTACTCCGTTGCGAGGGGCGTGTTGGCGGGGCGTCCGTGGGGCTTGGCATGTCCTCCATGCCGAACGAATTCGCGGTCGAGTTGTTCGATCATCCGCTCGCCGTCCTTGCCGCCGACGATCTGCAGGATGGCGTCGAGCTTGGCCTCGGCGCGGTCGTCATTCTCCTTCGACGCCGGCGATCCGACGTAGAGGAAGTAGGCGAGGCCGACGACCTGCCACAGCAATTGCAGGAATTCGGACTGCCAATTCTCGAACGTGTCGCGCAGCGCCTCGACCGAAAAGCCGGAGAATTCGGCGCTCTGCCCATGCTCGGCGGCGTCGGCGACATAGGCCTGCCAGCCGAAATACCAGTGCAGTACCAGCGAAATTAGGAAAAAGCCGATGGTGATCCACGCATAGGCGTAGCGTTTCAGCATGAGCTGTCCTCCTTTCCGCGACCCGGCCGCGGCGGATACCGCCTTTCGGTCAGGTCCCGCTCCAACCCGCCAGCGCGCGTCGGGTTCAATCGGCTCGGCTTAACTTAAGTGAAGTTTCGCGCGGCGCCGCTCTCGGCCCGCCGCCGCCCAAGCTTGAAATGCGCCGCTCACCGGCGCAGTTGGGCGGGCAAAGGAGCACGCGCCATGGCCACCACCGCCGATCCCAAACCCAATACCGACCTCGGCCCGCTCGGCCTCGAGAACCCGATGGGCACCGACGGCTTCGAATTCGTCGAATATACCGCGCCCGACATCGAGCTTTTGCGCGACCTCTTCACCAAGATGGGCTTCCCCGAAGTCGCGCGCCACAAGTCGAAGGACGTCACGCTCCACAAGCAGGCCGACTGCAACTTCATCATCAACGCCGAGCCCGGTTCCTATGCCGAGGACTATGCCCGCGAGCACGGCCCGAGCGCCTGCGCCATGGCCTTCCGGGTGACCGACGCCAAGGCCGCCCACGCCCGTGCGCTCGAGCTCGGAGCGACCAATGTCGAGGTCTCCCGCGGCGACGGCGAGCTCGACATTCCGGCGATCGAGGGCATCGGCGGCTCGCGCCTGTTCTTCGTCGACAAGTACCGGGACGGCTCGATCTACGACGTCGACTTCGACTTCCATCCCGACTGGCAGCAGCGGATGGCGAGCGAGGACAGCAAGCTCACCTACATCGACCACCTCACCCACAACGTCCATCGCGGGCGCATGGCGGTGTGGGCCGACTTCTACGAGAAGCTCTTCAACTTCCGCGAGATCCGCTATTTCGACATTGAGGGGAAGGTCACCGGCCTGTTCTCCAAGGCGATGACGTCGCCCTGCGGCAAGATCCGCATCCCTTTGAACGAGAGCCAGGACGACAAGAGCCAGATCGAGGAGTTCCTGCGCGAATATAAAGGCGAGGGCATCCAGCACATCGCGCTCGGCACCAGCGACATCTACCAGTCGGTCGACGTCATCCGCGAGCGCGGCATCCCCTTCCAGGACACGCCCGACACCTATTATGAGATGCTCGAGGAGCGCATCCCCGGCCACGGCGAGAACATCGCCGAATTGGAGAAGCGCCGAATCCTGATGGACGGCGCCCCGACCGAAGGCCAGGGCCTGCTGCTCCAGATCTTCACCCAGAACGTCATCGGCCCGATCTTCTTCGAGATCATCCAGCGCAAGGGCAACGAAGGCTTCGGCGAAGGCAATTTCAAGGCCCTGTTCGAATCGATCGAACTCGACCAAATGCGCCGGGGCGTCATTTGATTCATCCTTCGAGACGCGTCGTCGACTTCGCTCAGCCGCTCCTCAGGATTAGCGGGTTAGACCGAGAATTCCCGCTCATCCTGAGGAGGGACTGAGTAGCTCCGCAAGGAGCGTATCGAAGGCCCGTCTCGAAGGACCTATATGAGCCCGATGACCCACGCCTACATCTGCGACTACATCCGCACCCCGATCGGCCGCTATGGCGGCGCGCTCAGCAGTATTCGCGCCGACGACCTCGCCGCCCTCCCGATCGCAGCGCTGATCGACCGCAACCCCAGCGTCGACTGGGCCCAGCTCGACGACGTTATCCTCGGCTGCGCCAACCAGGCCGGCGAGGACAATCGCAACCTCGCGCGCATGGCCGGATTGCTCGCCGGCCTGCCCGACAGCAGCGGCGGGGTCACGCTCAACCGGCTGTGCGGCTCGGGCCTCGACGCGGTGGCCATGGCCGCCCGCGCCATCCGCGGCGGCGACGCCGACCTGATCATCGCCGGCGGCAGCGAAAGCATGAGCCGCGCACCGTTCGTCCTGCCCAAGGCGCAATCGGCGTTCGACCGCAACGCGGAGATCTACGACACCACCATCGGCTGGCGCTTCGTCAATCCGCGAATGCGCGACCAATATGGCGACGATACCATGCCGAGCACCGCCGAGAACGTCGCCGAGGAGTTCGGGATCAGCCGCGCCGACCAGGACGCGTTTGCGCTCAACAGCCAGCAGAAGACCGCCGCCGCCCAGGCCAGCGGCCGGCTCGCGGCCGAGATCGTCCCGGTCGAGATTCCGCAACGGAAAGGCGATTCGCTCGTCGTCGACAAGGACGAACATCCGCGTCCGACCAGCCTCGACAAGCTTACCGCCCTGAAACCGATCGTGCGCAAGGACGGCACCGTCACCGCCGGCAATGCGAGCGGAGTCAATGATGGCGCCGCCGCGCTGATCGTCGCATCCGAAGAGGCGGCCAGGCGCAACGGCCTGACACCGCGCGCGCGAATCCTCGGTGCGGCCGTCGCCGGGGTCCCGCCGCGCATCATGGGCATCGGCCCGGCCCCGGCATCGCGCAAGCTGCTCGACCGCCTCGGCCTGACCTTCGACCAGCTCGACGTGATCGAACTCAACGAAGCCTTCGCCGCCCAGGGCCTCGCCGTGCTTCGTCAGCTCGGCCTCGCCGACGACGATCCGCGCGTGAACCCGAATGGCGGCGCCATTGCGCTCGGCCATCCGCTCGGCATGTCCGGCGCGCGCCTCGCCGGCACCGCCACCGAGGAACTCCAACGCGGCGGCGGCCGCTACGCGCTCGCCACCATGTGCATCGGCGTCGGCCAGGGCATCGCCCTGGCGCTCGAGCGCGTGTGAGCGACGTGGCTGACGTCGATCGGGCCGCAATCATGGCCGTCCTGGCCGAGGTGCCGGACCCCGAGATCCCGGCGGTGTCGGTGCTCGATCTCGGCATCGTTCGCGGCATCGAGGGCGGCAAGGTGATCGTCACCCCGACCTATTCGGGTTGCCCGGCGACCCAGTTCATCGAACAGTCCATCCGCGCCGCCCTCGACGCCGCCGGCTTCCGCTCGGTCGGAATCGAAACCCGCCTCGCCCCCGCCTGGACCACCGACTGGATCAGCGCCGCCGGCAAGGCCAAGCTCGCCGCCTACGGAATCGCCCCGCCCGACCTCGCCAAGGCCGCCACCTGCCCCCAATGCGGCTCGACCGACACCGAAGAAGTCAGCCGCTTCGGCTCGACGCCGTGCAAGGCCCAATGGCGCTGCAGGGACTGCCTGGAGCCGTTCGACCGCTTCAAATGCCACTAGCCGAGCCCCCGAGCATAAGGGCGTGATCGCGCAGCGAACGCGACCTTATGTCGAAGAGTGGGCGAAGGCCGGCCGACCTCGCGGAGCGAGGATCGATGTCACGGGATTTACTCCCGTGACGGCCCCTCGCCACACTGCCCCCGCTGCAGCAGCTTGTGATCCGCCAGCACCAGCGCGACCATCGCCTCGACCACCGGGCTCCCACGGATCGCGACGCACGGGTCGTGCCGCCCGCCGATGCCGACGCTCGAGGTCGGCTTGAACGCCGCGCGCAGCACGATCTCCCGCCCCGTCGAAATCCCGCCGTCGATGCCGCTTGCCGCCATCGCCGCGCCGCTCGCCCGGCCGCGCGCGCTGGCCGCGGCGAAGCCCTCGCCGATCTCGACCGCTTTCACCGCATTCACCCCCATCACTGCGCCCGCCAGTTCGGCGTCGAGCTTGGCGTAGACCGGCGCGCCCCAGCCGGCCGGCACCCCGCTGGCGATACATTCCACCAGACCGCCAAAACTGTCGTCCTCGGCTAGGATCGCGTCCCACTTCGCCGCGTCGGTCTCGCCGCCGATGGCGATCACCCGCGCCGCGATCGTCACCTCGGGAATGACCAGCCGCGCCACCGCCCCGCCGGCGACCCGCATCGCCGTCTCTCGCGCGCTCGCCCGCCCGCCGCCGCGCGGATCGCGCAACCCGTATTTCGCCTCATAAGCCGCGTCCGCATGGCCGGCGCGCGGCGGCAAATCGGCATAATCGCCCGGCCGCGCGTCCACATTGTCGATCGTCATCGCGATCGGCGTTCCCGTCGTCCGCCCGTCGTACACCCCCGAGAGGATGCGCACCCGGTCCGGCTCGGCCCGCGCCGACACCTTTGCCGAAGTCCCGGGCCGCCGCGCGTCGAGCCAGCGCTGGACCCACGCCTCGTCCAGTTCGATCCCCGGGGGGCAACCGTCGACGACGCAGCCGATCGCCGGCCCGTGGCTTTCCCCCCAGGTCGTCAGCCGCAACATCCGCCCAAAGCTGTTGACGCTCATGCGATCTCCGCCCCGATCCCGCGCATTCCTTCGACGAACCCCGGAAAGCTGGTCGCGATCATGCTTTCCTCGTCGACGCTGACCGGCCCCGCGCTCGCCAGCCCGAGCGTCAGGAACGCCATCGCGATGCGGTGATCGCCCTCGCTGCGAACCACCCCGCCGCGGCTTCGGCCGCCGAAAATATGAAGATCGTCCCCTTCGACGCGGGCATCGATCCCGCATGCGCCCAGCCCGGCGACGATCGCCGCCAGCCGGTCGCTCTCCTTGACCCTGAGTTCGCCAACGCCCTCAATCACGCTTGCACCCTCGGCTCGCGCGCACGCCACGGCAAGCGTCGGCACCTCGTCGACCAGCCCCGGCACCGCGTCCGCCGTCACCCGGCAGCCCATGAGCGGCGCGTGGCGAACCCGCACATCCGCCACCCGCTCGCCCGACTGCACCCGCGCGTTCGACCACTCCACATCGGCCCCCATCCGCTCCAGCACGCGCAGGAACCCGACCCGCAGCGGATTGGCCAGCAGCCCCTCGACCCGCACCTCGGATCCCGGCACCACGGCCGCCGCGACCAGCCCGAACGCCGCCGCCGACGGGTCCCCCGCGATTGCGATCTCCGCTCCGGCGTGAGCGAGCATGATCTCGGTATGATCCCGGCTCGTCGCCGGCTCCTCGACCCGCACCTCGACCCCCGCCGCCAGTCCCGCCAGCAGCAGCGCGGACTTGACCTGCGCCGACGGCGGATCGTTGGCATGCGCAATGCCCTCGAGCGGCCCGCCGCGCACCGTCAGCGGCAGCGTCTCGCCGCCCTCGATCACCGCCCCCATCCGCCTGAGCGGCGCCACCAGCCGCCCCATCGGCCGCCGCGACAGGCTGGCATCCCCGACAAACCGCGCCTCCACGCCCGGCATCCCGGCCACGGCCCCGATCAGCAGCCGCGCCGTCGTCCCGCTGTTCCCGCAGTCCACGTCCTGCGATGGCGACCGCCACGCCCCGCCGACCACCCGGTCCGCCTCGACCCTCACTCCGAACTGGCTAAGCGCGGCCGCCGTCCGCCCGACATCCTCGCCGTCGTTCAAGCCCGTGATCACCGTCTCCCCCGCCCGCATCGCGCCAAGAATCAGCGCGCGGTGCGAGCAGCTCTTGTCGCCCGGCACCCGCAGCAGCCCCTTGAGCGGACCGCCCCGCCGCGCGGTCAGCACCTTACCGCCGCCAGCACCGCCGCGGCCTCATCCTCGGTCAGCCGCGGATCGCACGGGAAGTCCGCGCCCGGATCGATCCCGTCCGCCCCGACGCACTCCGCCGCGCCCCCCGCCGTCACCTCCAGGTGAACCCCCGCCGCAACTACCCCCGCCGCGCGGCAGATCGCGGCGAAGTCGCGCGCTTCGGCGAGCACGTCCGCCACCCGCCGCTGCTTCCTTGCCCCGATCCGCCGCGTATTGCCGTGCATCGGATCGACCATCCACGCCGCTGCCAGCCCTTCGGCCCGGGCCCGCTCGAGCCACCCCGGCAGCACATCGCCGACCCGCTCCGCCCCAAGCCGGGCGATCAGCACCAGCCGCCCCGCCTCCCGCTCCGGGTCGAGCCGCTCGGCCAGCCGCACCATCTCGTCCGCGCCGAGCGACGGCCCGCACTTCACGCCCACCACATTCGCCACCCCGGCCGCGAACGCGACATGCGCGCCGTCCAGCTGCCGGGTCCGCTCGCCGATCCACAGCGCGTGCCCCGATCCGGCCCACCACCGCCCGTTCGCCCCCCGAAAGCACAAAGCCTCCTCATACGGCAGCACCAGCGCCTCGTGGCTCGCGTACATCCCGCCCTGACGGCGCAGCCTATCCAACGTCGCCACCGAATGCCGATAGGCCGCCACCAGCCGCGTCGGGTCATGCGCCCGCGCCCCGGCCGAGAACTCCACCCCGTTGATCATGTCGCCGCGCCACACCGGCAGCGCTTCGCCCCCGCGCGTTTCCGTCGCCGAGCTCCGCGGCTTGGCGAACTGCCCGCCGATCCGCCCGATCCGGACCACCGGCCCGCCGGCCTCTGCCGCCAGCCGCCCGATCACCCCCGCCATCGCCTCGGCCGCCGCCCCCGGCTCCGCCGCTAACGACTCCGCGCAATCCCCCGCCTGGATGATGAACGCCCTACCCCGAGCCGCCGCCGCGCACTCGGCCCTCAGCGCCGCGCACGCCGCTTCGTCAACCAGCGGCCCGCCCTCGGCAACCTCCGCCAGCGCCCGCTCCACCGCGCCAGGATCGCCATAATCCGGCTGCTGCAGCGCATTGAGCGCGCGCCAGTCCGACGGCTGCCAAAGATCGAGAACGGCGGTCATCCCCGCCGGTTAGGCCAAATCCGCGCCCTATGGGAGAGCGCGCGCCGCCCCGCCGATCGCCACCGGCCGGAACACCATCGTCTCGCGCGCCGCCTCGACCTCCTCGACCTCGAGCGCGAACCGCCCACCAAGCGCCGCGACCACCTCGGCCACGCTCGATTCGGGGGTCGAGGCCGCCGCCGTCAGCCCGATGACCTCGGCGCCCACAACCCGCCCCCAGTCGATCGCCTCCGCCCCGGCCACCAGCTGCACCGACCGGCAATCCGCGGCCGCCACCTCCGCCAGCCGCCGCGCGTTCGACGAGAAATCCTCGCCCACCACGATCACCGCTTCGGCCCGCGCCGCGATCGCCTCGACCGCCGCCTGGCGGTTGGTGGTGGCATAGCAGATGTCGCCCGACGGCGGCTCGGCGAGGTCGGCGAAACGCGCCCGCAGTGCCGCGACGATCCGCTCCGCCTCGCTCACCGCGAACGTCGTCTGCACCGCATAGGCCACCGGCCGGTCGCGGCCGATGCCGAGCGCCGCCACTTCCTCGACCCCGCCGATCACGCGCACCGCCCCCTCGGGCGCAAAGCCCAGCGTGCCCTCGATCTCGGGGTGGCCGCGATGGCCGATCAGCACCACCGCCCGCCCGGCGCGATGGTGGCGCGCGACCTCGCGGTGGACCTTGGCGACCAGCGGGCACACCGCGTCGTAAACCTTGAGGCCGCGCCCCCGCGCGTCGGCGGCGATCTCGGGCCGGACGCCGTGCGCCGACAGGATCAGCACCGCGCCCGGCGGTGCCTCGCGCGCCTCCTCGACGAACACCGCGCCCTCGGCCTCAAGCTCGCGCACAACGGCGAGATTATGGACGATCGCCCGGCGCACATAGACCGGCGGCCCGTGCACGCGGATCGCCTCGCGCACCGCCTCGATCGCCCGGCGCACCCCGGCGCAAAAGCCGCGCGGGGCGGCCAGCAGCAGCGTCGCTCGGGGCTTGGCGGGGGCAGGCGAGGGCGGCAACGGCATGAACGATCCTGGCCCCCGGCGGCTCGGATCAGGCTATGGGCGCGCCGCTCCCGCCGCCATCGCGGCTAAAGTAGGTATTGCATGCGGATCGTCTGGCCGCTCTCACCCGCCGGCACCCTGATGGTCACTTGCCTGAATTTTGGCGCCCCGAAGCGAATTCGGGGGTTGCCCGAAAATCCGAACCCTTCGCGCGGAATGCCCATCATCATGTCCAGCCGCTGGTTGCGGTTCTCGTCATGAAACAGGGTGATCGCATAGGCTCCGGCGGGGATCGCCTTGAAGCGCAGCGTTCCGGCATTGGCGGCGACGGTCGATCGCACCGCCAGCGGGTCGCCGCGGCAATCGGGGAAGTGTTTCGGGTTGCGAGTCAGGCAGGCGTGAATGACGCCTTTCGCGTTGCGGACATTGCTCACCGCCACGGTCAAATCGGCGGTCTGGGGGTCGACCACGGCGGCCTGAGCGGCCATGGCGAGGATCATCGTCAAGCTCATGGCCATGGACGATATCGAAGCTATTGTTGCTGCGCCATTGCTGGATGCCGTCCATGACCGATCCTCGACCCGCGCTGATCATCGCCGGCGGCGGCCTCGCCGGCGGACTGGCCGCGCTGGCGCTGGCCAAGCGGCGGCCCGATGTCGATTTCCTGCTGATCGAGCAGGAGCATGCGTTCGGCGGCAACCACATCTGGTCGTTCTTCGACAGCGATGTCGCGGTCGAGGACCGCGCGCTGCTCGCTCCGCTGGTCGCGGCGCATTGGGACGATCACGACATCCGCTTCCCGCGCCGCAAGCGCCGCCTCGCGCTCGGCTACAACAGCGTGCGATCCGACCTGCTCGACCGTGAACTCCGCCAGCGCCTTCGCCCCGGCCAGTATCGCCTCGGCTGCACCATCGACCGGCTCGCGCCCGATCATGTCATCGTCGGCGGGAAACGGATCGATGGCGGCGCGGTGATCGACGCGCGCGGCCCCGGCCCCGCGCCGGGGCTCGATCTCGCCTGGCAGAAATTCGTCGGCCGGACCTATCGCTACGCCGCGCCGCACGCGGTCGAGCGTCCGGTCATCATGGACGCCACGGTCGACCAGTCCGACGGCTACCGCTTCCTCTATTCGCTGCCGTTCGCCGCGGACGAGCTGATGATCGAGGACACCTTTTATTCCGACACGCCCGATCTCGACCCCGAAGCCCTCGCTGCCGGCCTTGACCAGGCTGCCGCCGCCCACGGCTCGGCGAAATGCGTCGAGGAAGAGATCGGCGTTCTCCCGATCCTGCTCGGCGGCGACCTCGCCGCTCTGTGGCCCGATGACGGCATCGCCCGGCTCGGCATGGCCGGCGGCTTCTTCCACCCGACCACCGGCTATTCGCTGCCCGATGCGCTGGCCAACGCTCGCCTCCTCGCGGAGCAGCGCGACTTATCCGGTCCCGCCATCGCCCGATTGCTGCGCGCCCGCGCCGAGCGGCTGTGGGACGACCGCCATTTCTTCCAGTTGCTGAACCGGATGCTGTTCCGCGCCGCCGACCCGAGGGAGCGTTACCGCGTGCTCGAACATTTCTACCGACTGCCGCTGGCGACCATCGCCCGCTTCTACGCCGCGCGGCTGACCGCGCTCGACAAATTGCGGATCCTCAGCGGCCGTCCGCCGGTCGCCGTCGGCCGCGCGCTCGCAGCGATGCGAAAGCAGGCGGCATGACCCGCACCGCCGCCATCATCGGCTCGGGCTTCGGCGGCCTCGCGCTGGCCATCCGGCTTCAGTCGGCGGGCATCGCCACGACCATCTTCGAAGCGCGCGACAAGCCGGGCGGGCGCGCTTATTATTGGGAGAAGAACGGCCACGTGTTCGACGCCGGGCCGACCGTCATCACCGATCCCGACTGCCTGAAGGAATTGTGGGCGCTGAGTGGCGCCGATATGGCCGACGACGTCACCCTCGTTCCGGTCTCGCCCTTCTACCGGCTCAACTGGCCCGACGGCACCAATTTCGATTACCTCAACGACGATTCCGAGCTCGCCCGTCAGATCGAGGAACTGAACCCGGCCGACGTCGCCGGTTACCGCCGCTTCCTCGATTACTCCGCCGGCGTGTTCCAGGAAGGCTATGTCAAGCTCGGCGCGGTGCCGTTCCTCGATTTCAAGTCGATGCTCGCCGCCGCTCCGGCGCTCGCCCGCTACCAGGCGTGGCGCTCGGTTTATTCGATGGTCTCCAGCTTCGTGAAGAACGACAAGCTGCGCCAGGCGCTGTCGTTTCACACGCTCCTGGTCGGCGGCAATCCGCTCACCACCAGCTCGATCTACGCGCTGATCCACAAGCTCGAGCGCGACGGCGGGGTGTGGTTTCCCTTGGGCGGCACCAACCGCCTGATCGCCGGCATGGTGCGCCATTTCGAGCGGCTCGGCGGGACCCTCCGCCTCGACGATCCCGTCACGCGCATCGCTGCTTCGGGCACCCGGGTGAACGGGGTCACCACCCGCGGCGGCTTCACCGGCACGTTCGATGCCGTCGCCTCCAACGGCGATGTCGTGCGCACCTACGATTTGCTCGATCACAAGCGCGGGCCGCGGGCCGCCGCCCGGCTGCGCCGCAAGCGCTTCTCGCCGTCGCTGTTCGTGGTCCATTTCTCGGCCGACGGCGACTATCCCGACGTGCCCCACCACACCATCCTGTTCGGGCCGCGCTATCAGGGGCTGCTCGGCGACATCTACGGCGGGAAGCTGGCCGACGATCCGTCGCTCTACCTCCACCATCCCAACATCACCGATCCGTCGATGGCGCCGCCCGGCAAGTCGACCTTCTACGTCCTCGCCCCGGTGCCGCACCTCGGCCATTCGGACATCGACTGGGCGACCGCCGGACCGGCCTATGTCACGCGCATCCTCGATATCCTCGAACAGCGCATGCTGCCCGGCCTCAAGGCCAATCTCGGCGAGGTCTTCCATTTCGGCCCGCTCGAGTTCGAGGCCGAACTCGACGCCCATCTCGGCTCCGCCTTCAGCCTCGAGCCGGTGCTGACCCAGTCCGCCTGGTTCCGTGTCCACAACCGCGACGACAAGCTGCCCAACCTCTATTTCGTCGGCGCCGGCACCCATCCCGGCGCGGGCATTCCGGGCGTCGTCGGAAGCGCCAAGGCGACCGCCGGGCTGATGCTCCAGGACCTCGCCGGATGAGGGCGCTCTACACCCGCGCCGAGCTGGTCGAGGGCGCGCGCCAGGCGATCGTCGCCGGGTCCAAGTCGTTTCGCGCCGCAAGCCGGCTGTTCGACCGCGAAACCCGGGAGCGCGCCTGGCTGCTCTACTGGTGGTGCCGCCATTGCGACGACGCCTGCGACGGCCAGACGATGGGGTTCGGCTCCGGCCCTAAGTCGCCGGTCGCGGGCTTGCGCGAAAAGACCCTGCTCGCCGCCGCCGGGCAGCGGGTCGGAGAGGGGCCGTTCGACGCGCTCGGGATGTTGCTTCGCGAACGGCCGATCCCGGTTTCCATGCTCGAAGACCACCTCGCCGGCTTCGCGCTCGACGAGCGCGGCTGGCGGCCCCAGACCGAGGAGGACCTCGATCGCTACTGCTATCACGTCGCCGGCGTGGTCGGCTGCATGATGGCCATCGTGATGGGCATTTCCCCCGACGACCGCGAAACCCTCGAACGCGCCGCCGACCTCGGCATCGCATTCCAATTATCCAATATCGCCAGGGACTTACGCGAAGATTCCGAGGCTGGCCGGTGCTACGTCCCGGCCAGCTGGTTGGCCGATCTAGGAAACCACTGCACTGTCCATTCGGCCATCGCCACCCGCCTCGTCGACCGAGTCGCCGCCTACGAAGCCTCGGCCCGCTCCGGCGTCGCCCAGCTCCCCTTCCGCAGCCGCGTCGCGGTCCTCGCCGCGCTGCGCATCTACGGCGCCATCGGCCGCGAGGTCGGCCGCCTCGGCGACCAGGCGTGGGACCGCCGAGTGACGATCGGCAAGGCCCGCAAGCTCGGCTTCCTCCTGCCCAGCCTGGCCGAGGCCGCCCGCACCCGCCGCGCCTGATGGCGCACTTCGCGATCCTCTGCCCGCCGCTCCCCGGCCACATCAACCCGATGGCCGTTCTCGCCCGCGAGCTCGAGGCGCGCGGCCACCGCACCACCTTCCTCGGCTTCCCCGACATGCGGGCCAAGCTCCCCGCCGGCCAAGCGTTCGTGCGCTTCGGCGGCGAGGACTGGCCAGAGGGCAGCCTCGCACCCTATCTCGAGCGCTTGTCGCGGCTCGGCAGCCCGCTCAGCCTGTTGCGCCTGATCCGCGACCTCGCCGGCTTCGCCGAGACGATCTGCACCACGCTCCCCGCCGCGCTCGGCCAAATCAAGCCCGACGGCCTCGTCATCGACCAGACCGACGCCGCCGCCAGCCTTGTCGCCACCGCGCTCGGCATCCCGTTCGTCAACATCGCCAACGCCCTTCCGCTCAACCTCGAGCCCGGAGTTCCGCCGCCGGTCCTCCCCTGGCCCTACGACCCGAGCGACGGGGGCATCCGCCGCAACCTCGGCGGTTACCGAGTCGCACGCTGGATCGAGCGGCCGATCACGAAGGTCATCCGCCGTCACGCAAAACGCCTTGGCCGGCCCGACATCCGCTTCGCCGACGAGGCCTGGTCCGAGCTCGGCCAGGTCACGCAATGCATCCGCGGCCTCGACTTCCCACGCCGCGAACTGCCGGCGAACTTCCACTACCTCGGCCCGTTCCGCGGCTCCGAGCCGCCGCTCGAGATTGATCTTCCCGACGACGGCCGGCCGCTGATCTTCTGCTCATTCGGAACGCTCCAGGGATCGCGCGCCAGCCTGTTCCGAGCTGTGGCGGAATCGGTCGAGCCGCTCGACGCCCACCTCCTGATCGCCCACGGCGGGATGCTCAGCGAGCGCGACATCGCCCGTCTACCGGGCAAGCCGCTTGTCCACGCGTTCTTCCCTCAGCGCGCCGTTCTCTCCCGTAGCGCGCTGGCGATCACCCATTGCGGCTTCAACACCGTGCTCGACTCGCTCGCCCACGCCGTGCCGATGGTCGCCCTGCCGATCGCCTTCGAGCAACCCGCCACCGCTGCCCGCCTCGAACATGCCGGTGTCGGCCAAGCGCTCCATCGCCGCCGAACGGCAAAGCCGATTCGGGAGGCCGTCGAGCGGGTGATGGGCGACGCCCGATATCGCCAGCAGGCATTGGTGCTGTCGAAGGAAATCGCTGCCAGCGGCGGCGCCCCCCGCGCGGCCGAGCTTATCGAGCAGGCGCTCGGCGCTGGCGCTCCTCGGGCAACCGCCACCATGGCACGTGCGGCGCCAAATGATGCTCGTGGTGATAGCCGAAATGGTAGCAGCTGAGCAGCGAGGCGAGCCAGCCGAAGGCGTTGCTGCGCGCGCGGTGATCGTCGGCGAAGCCGTGGGCGTGCGGCCGATGCGGCAAATAGGTGCCGAAGTAAAACAACTGTAGTGACGACAGGATCGCCGGCGCCGCCCAGAACAGCAGGATATTCGCCATCGGCGCCCCGGCCAGCCGAAGCGCCACGGTCGCTGCCGCCAAAGCAAAAAACTGCGGCCAGCCGAAGTAGCGGCGAAGGAAGCCGGCATACCATGGCAGCAGCCGCTCGTGCGTGCTGAAGTCGGGATCATCGGCCGTGCCCGGCGCCCGGTGATGCTCGAAATGGCTCTTTCGCAAATCGTCGAACCAGAAGCCGGCGTAGAGCGCGAGCGCGACTCGGCCGAAGCTAAGATTGATGCCGGGCCGGTGCGGCGCGAGAGAGCCGTGCATCGCGTCGTGGGCGATGATGAACAGCCCGACGTTGAGCCAGCACGCCGCCGCCATCAGCAGGGGCGCGAGCAACAGGCTCGAGCGGCCGAACTCGAAGAAGAATAGTCCGTAGGCATGAATTGCCGCCCACGCCGCGATCACCGCCAGCGCCAGCGTCACGCCGATCACGGTTTGCCGGGCCGCCGTCATGGCCGTCCACGCCCCAAGCGCATCTGACCGATCAATTTGCTCACCGGCGGCGCATAGAGAAAGCCAAACGACACCGCGCCTTCGCGGTCCTTGACCGCATGATGCAGCCGGTGCGCCTGCACCAGCCGCTTGAGATAGCCCCGGCGCGGGACCAGCCCGATCGGCAGCCGACGGTGCACCAGCCCGTCATGCAGCAGCGTGTAGAGCAGGCCATAAACGACCAGCCCGACACCGACCCACCACAGGGCGGGCCAACGTCCGCCGGCGATGAACAGGCCGATACTGAGCGCGGCGAACAAGATTGCGTAAAGGTCGTTGCGCTCAAACGCGCCTTCGCGCGGCTCGTGGTGCGAGCGATGCCAGCCCCAGCCCGGCCCATGCATTACGAAGCGATGCACCGCCGCGGCGACGACCTCCATCGCCACCACGGTCGTCACGACGATCGCAGCCGGAATCAGCCAATTAGGGCCCATCGCGCGAGGATACGCTTCCCCCGTAGCGCCGTCCACCACCCCTTAGTCCGGTAGGGTCAGCGCGCGTAGAAGTGGCGGAGCGGGAGGGATTCGAACCCTCGATACGGTTTTGCCGTATACTCACTTTCCAGGCGAGCGCCTTCGACCACTCGGCCACCGCTCCGCACCGCGCCCCGGTCGTTCGCCGCTCGGCGAACGTGAATCGGGCGCGCATCCATCCTTCCGCCTGGCGAGCGCGGCTCTAGAGGCGCTTGGCGGCGCGGGCAAGCTTGCCTAGGGTCCGCGGCGCCATGACCCGCCGCTTCGGCCAGCCGCCGACCCTCGAGGAAATCGCCGCCATCGCCCGCGAGGCGATCGCGCATCTGCCCGGGCCATTCGCTTCGCGGCTCGCCGATGTCGTGGTGCAGGTTGACGATCTTGCCGAGGAGGAATTGCTTGCCGAGCTCGGGATCGAACATCCGCTCGACCTTACCGGAGTTTACGAGGGCGTTCCGCTGCACGAGCGCAGCGTCGAGCACAGCGGCACCATGCCCGACCGGATCCGGCTGTTCCGCCGTGCGATCCTCGACGAATGGGTCGAGGACGGCGAGGAGCTCGAGCATCTCGTGCGCCATGTGCTGATCCACGAAGCGGGTCACCATTTCGGCTTCACCGATGCCGACATGCACGCGCTGGAAGAGGAGGCTTGAGCCTGGTTTCCGGCCGCGGGCTCGCGTTGGTGCGCGGCGGCCGGCTGCTGTTCGAGGGGCTCGACCTCGAGCTTGGCGCGGGCGAGGCGTTGCTGCTGACCGGCCCCAACGGCTGCGGCAAGTCGAGCCTGATCCGCCTGGTTGCCGGTTTGCTTCAGCCCAGTGCTGGAACCGTGCGTCGCGAGACAGCCGCGCTTGCCGACGACAGCCTCGCGCTCGATCGCGAGCTTCCGCTGCAACGCGCGCTGGCCTTCTGGCGCGGTCCCCGCCTCGAGGAGGCGATGGCAGCGCTCAATCTGCACCGGCTCGCCGACGTGCCGGTACGCCTGCTGTCGACCGGCCAGGCCCGCCGCGCCCGGCTGGCGCGGGTCGTGGCCAGCGGTGCGCCCTTATGGCTGCTCGACGAGCCGCTTAACGGGCTGGATGGGGAGGGGGTCTCGGCCCTCGATGCCGCCATCGCCGCTCACCGCTCCGCTGGAGGAACGGTCATCGCCGCCAGCCACCGCCCGCTCGGCGGCGGCGAATGGCGACAGCTGGACTTGGGTCGATGACAAGCGCGCTCATCCTGCGCGAACTCCGCCGCGGCTGGGGCGGCGCGGCGTGGCTACCCGCGATCTTCTTCCTAATGGTCGCGGCAATTGTCCCGTTCGCGATCGGACCCGATGCGCCGCTGCTCGCCCGCGTCGGCCCCGGCGCCCTGTGGATCGCCGCGCTGACCTCGGCGCTGCTGCCGATCGAGCGGCTGATCGAGCCCGATCGCGCGGACGGGGTGCTCGATCAGCTGGTGCTGACCGGGACGAGCGAGGAAGCGGTCGCGGTGGCCAAGATAGTTGGCCACTGGCTTGCCTTCGGCCCGCTGCTGCTGGCTGCCCTGCTGCCCGCCAGCGCACTGGTTGGGCTCGGTCCGGAAGCGACGGCACGCACGGCGCTCAGCCTCGTGATCGGAACGCCGGCACTGGCCGCCCTCGCCGTCTCGGTGGCGGCGCTGACCACCGGGCTTGGCCGCGCATCTTCCCTTGCCGGCGTGTTGCTGCTCCCTCTCGCGGTTCCGGTGGTCATCTTTGGTGCGTCAGCGGCGGCTGCCGATGGCGGCGCCGCGCTCAAGCTGCTCGGCGCCAGCGCCTTGTTCGTCCTCGCCGGCGCACCCTTCGTCACCGCGGCGGCGATCCGCGCCGGGCGGACCTAGGACCTCGACCAGCGCGCGAAGATCGCCGTCGGCAGGAGCAATCCGCGCGCTTCTTCGCGCACCGCCATTTCCCCGCACTCGACGTGCCCGCCGAGTGGCGCGGTCAATTGACGCATCAGCTCGCCGATGCTCAGAGCGCTCATCCGTACCGCATAGACTGTCAGCACCAGAAAACGGCTGTCGCTATCGAGCAAGCGGACACAATCGGCCAGCAGCGGCGCGAGATGCTCTTCCAGCCGCCACAGTTCGCCCTCCGGCCCGCGTCCGAACTTCGGCGGGTCGAGCATGATCCCGTCGTAGCGCCGACCCCGCCGCACCTCGCGCGCGGTGAATTTGGCGGCGTCGTCGACCAGCCAGCGGATGGGGTGCCCGCTCATGTCCGACAGATCGGCATTGCGCCGCGCGCCTTCGACCGACTTCTTCGATGCATCGACATGGACCATGCGCGCGCCGGCCTCCGCCAATTGTAGCGTTCCGACGCCGGTATAGCCGAACAGGTTGAGCGCTTCGGTGCCCTCGCCGAGCCGCTCGCGCATCCAGTCCCATTGCGGCGCCATGTCGGGAAAGAAGGCGAGGTGGCGGAACGGCGTCAGGCTGGCGTGGAAGCGGGTCGCACCGCGCGCCAATGGCCAGTCGCGCGGCAGCTCACGGTGCTGGATCCAGCGGCCGCCGCCCTCCTCGTCGCTACCGGGGACGAAGGTCGCGTCGGCCTGCCACTCCTCGGTCGCCGGAGCCCACATCGCCTGCGGATCGGGGCGGATTACGGTCACCGGCCCGTAGCGCTCGAGCTTGCGCCCGCCGCCACTGTCGACCAGCCCCCAATCGTCCCACGGTTCGGCGACGATCGTTTTCAGCTCGGCCAGGCTCATGCGGCCAGCGCCAGCTTCGCCCCGACGCTCGACAGCGCCCGCGGCCCGGCCAGCATGCGAGTCCCGACCGCGCGCACCTGGTCGAGGGTGATCGCATCGAGCCGCGCAACGATCTCGGTCGGCTCGATCAGCGCGCCTTCGCGGAGCAGCCGGGTGGCGACGTAATAGGCCTGCCCCCAGCAGCTCTCGAGGCTCATCATCATGCCCGCCTTGGCCATCGCCCGCGCCCGCTCGAGATCCCGCTGGCTGAGCTCGCGCGCGCATTCGGCGAGCACAGCCTCAATCTCATCCTGGGCCCGCCCAGCCTCGCCGCGATCGACCGCGGCGTAGGCGTAGAACAGGCCGCAGTCCGCGAACGGCATGGCGGCGGCCGACACCGAATAAGCGAGGCCATTGTCCTCGCGCAGCCGCTGGAACAGGTGCGACGATGAGCCCCCGCCGGCGACGTCGGCGAACAATTGCGCAGCATAGGCGTCGCCGTCGCCCCACGCCGGGGCGGCCATGGCGATTGCGAGATGGGCCTGCACGCCGCGGCGCCGCTCGAAGCGCTGGCCACCGACGAAGCGCGCAGGTGGCGAAGCGGGGCGGGCGCCCGACGGCATGCTCCCGAACGCAGCCTCGGCGAGGTCGACCAGCCGCGCATGCTCAAGCTTGCCGGCCGCGACCAGTACCAGGTTCGACGCCGCGAACTGCTCGTTTTGCCACGCGTGGAGGTCGTCGACCCGAATCGCCGCCAGGCTGTCTGCGCTGCCGAGCACCGAGCGGCCGATGGGCTGGTCCGGAAAGGCGGCTTCCTGGAGCAGGTCGAAGACGATATCTCCGGCCGTGTCGCGCGTCTCGGCCAGCTCCTGCAGAACGACCTTCTTCTCGAGATCGAGGTGCGCTGCCTCGAAATGCGGCCGGCGAATGAGATCGGCGAGCAAATCGACGCCGAGCTTCAGGTCCGGCGCCAGCAGGCTTGCGTAGAAGCCGGTGATCTCGCGGTCGGTCGAAGCGTTGAGGTCGCCGCCGACATCCTCGATCAGCTCACTGATCTGGCGCGCGCTGCGCCCGCCGGCGCCCTTGAACACCATATGCTCGAACAAATGGGCGAGCCCGTTCTTGCCTGCCGCCTCGAACCGAGATCCGGTCGGAGCGTAGAGCCCGACCGCAACCGTCTCAACGCTCTGCATCGGCCGGCTCGCGACGCACAGCCCGTTCGCTAGAGTGGAGCAGTGCATCATCGGTTCGCCTCCTTGTCGCGCCGGGCACGCAGCGCAAGGCCGTAGATCACTGCAGCGATCAGCGCGAAGGCGAACCATTGGAAAGCGTAGGAGCGGTGGCTGTTGCGGATCATCGCCGGCGACGGCGCCGCGCTCGGCTCGAGCCCGCCGAGCCCGCTTTCGGAGACGAGCCGCACTCGTCGGACGCGATCGGGCGAGATGACTCCGCTGACCGGGCCGCCGCGCCAGTCGGGCTTGATCTGCGGATTGGCCGCCCAGCCGGCGTCGACCGTAATTCCCGGCCCTTCGGCTCCCGTCCGGCAGTCGGCGAGGAAGGCATAGCCGATCGCGCCGCGCCGGTTCTCGCCGGCAACCTGACGCCAGCCGGTGACCTCGGTGCACAGGCCGGTCGCGCGGCGAAAGAGCGGTAACGGCTCGGGTGCCGGAGCGGTGGGAAAGGCGATGGGGGAAAGGCCCTGCGCCGCCGCATAGCTTGCCACCAGCGCATCCTTCTGCGGGGCCCGCCACAGCAATTGCCACAGGCCGAGCCCGATCATCGTCGACACCGCGACGGCGACGACCAACGTCGGCACGAGCGGCCAGCGCCTCATTGCGCGACCCGTCCCTCGCCAGCACGGTGGCGAAACTCCTGAAACATCAGTGCCGCCTTGCCGATGCGCAGCCCGCCGACGGTCAACGCGACCGTGACCGGCAGCCAGATGATGTGAACCCACCAGGGTGGGCCAGCGACGAGTTCGACAGTGATTGCCGCGGTGGCGACCAGCGCGCCGACGACCAGGATCAGAAAGGCGGCGGGACCGTCACCGACGTTGAATGCCGCGAGGTCGAGCCCGCACGCACGGCAGTCCGGGGCGATCCGCAGCGGCCCGGCGAATTGCGTGCGCGACCCGCAGCGGGGGCAGAGCCCGCCCAGGCTCGCCCCCGCCAGTGTCGGTCCGCTCATCGCGCTAGCCGTGGACCGGCGCGCCCCAGCTGCCCCAGATGTAGATCGAGACGAACAGGAACAGCCACACCACGTCGACGAAGTGCCAATACCAGGCCGCCGCTTCGAACCCGAAATGCTGCTTGGGGGTGAAGTGGCCCTTCGCCGCGCGGAAGTAGCAGACGATCAGGAAGATCGTGCCGACGATGACGTGAAAGCCGTGGAAGCCGGTCGCCATGAAGAAGGTCGAGCCGTAGATCGTGCCGCCGTTGGTCGTCTTGAACGCGAACGGCGCGTGCATGTACTCATAGGCCTGGACCGCGGTGAACACGAGGCCGAGCGCGATCGTCGCCAGCAGGCCCTTCTTGAGCCCGTCGCGGTCGCCATTGATCAGCGCATGGTGCGCCCAGGTGACGGTCGTGCCCGAGCACAACAGGATCAGCGTATTGAGCAGCGGCCAGCTGAACGGATTGAGCACTTCCGTGCCCTTCGGCGGCCACTGCGCACCGACCGTCTCAACCGCGCTCGGGAACAAGGCTGCAGAGAAGAATGCCCAGAACCACGCGACAAAGAACATCACTTCCGACGCGATGAACAGGATCATGCCGTAGCGCAGGTGCAGCTGGACCACCGGCGTGTGGTCGCCGGCATGCGCTTCCTTGATGGTGTTGCCCCACCAGCTGATCATGGTCACGATCACGCCGACCAGCCCGGCGAGCGTCACCGCCATGCCATAGGGGTTGTCGTGCATCCACATCACGCCGCCGCCGGTCAGCGCAAGGGCGGAAAAGGCGCCGATCAGCGGCCACGGGTCGGGCGCGAGGATGTGATAATCGTGGTTCTTGGTGCCGGCCATCTCTGGTTCCTCGGGAGTCTCGTGGCGCCGCTCTAGCTTCCGCTGGAGGGATTTTCCACCGGGTAAAATGTGTAGCTGAGCGTGATCTCGTCGATGTGGCGGGTGGCCGCATCTTCGCGGATCTTGGGGTCGACGTAGAACACCACCGGCATCTTGACGCTCTCGCCCGCCTTCAGCGTCTGCTCGGTGAAGCAGAAGCATTCGATCTTGCTGAAATATTGCCCGGCCTGCGCCGGCGTGACGTTGAAGATCGCGCGTCCGGTGGTCGGTCGGGCGACGAGATTGGTCGAGATGTAGTTGACGACCGTCCGCGCACCAGGATTGACCCGGATCGTCGTCTGCTCGGGCGCGAACTTCCAAGGCAGCGAGGACTCGATGTTGGCGTCAAAGCGGACCCCGATCTGGCCGGCGACCGCGCCTGGCGCATTGTCGGCCACCTGGGTCGTGCCGCCGAAGCCGGTCACCTGGCAGAAGATTCGGTAAAGCGGCACCGAGGCGAAGGCGAGCGCCAGCATCGCTAGGCCGAACAGTGCGGCCCTGAGGGCAACCGCCTTGTTGCGCTGGGCGATCGCAGTCATGGCTTGAACAGCATCTTGGCGATGGTGATGCCGAACACCAGCACCACGAACAGGCCGAGCAGGATCGCCGTCACCCGCGCATTGCCGCGCTGGCGGGCGCGGATCAGATCGTCACGGTCGCCGCTCATGCCAGCACCAGTCGGTCCGCGACGAGCGCCCCGAACAGCACGAACAGATAGAGTATCGAAAAGCCGAACAGCTTCTTCTCCGGCGCCATTCCGGACGGCTCCGTCGCGCGGTTGCCGGCGACTCGGATCGCGAGCAACAGGAACACCAGGTTGAGCGCCGCCGAGACGATGCCGTAGATCGCCCCGGCGTAGCCCAGCGCCCACGGCGCCAGCGCGGCGGCGATCATCGGCAGGGTATAGATCAGGATGTGGCGCCGGGTCGCGGCGATCCCGGCGGTTACCGGGAGCATCGGCACGCCCGCTTTCGCATAGTCGGAGCGGACGAACAGGCTCAGCGCCCAGAAGTGCGGCGGGGTCCACAGGAAGATGATCGCGAACATCAGCCACGCCATCACCGGCGTGCTGCCGGTGGCCGCGGCCCAGCCGATCAGCGGCGGAAAGGCTCCGGCGGCGCCGCCGATCACGATGTTTTGCGCCGTCCGCGGCTTGAGCCAGACGGTATAGACGAAGACGTAGAACAGGATCGAAATGGTGAGCCAGGCGGCGGCCAACCAGTTGGCGGCGACGCCCATCAGGATCACCGAGAAGACCGACAGGCCGACGCCGAAGTGAAGCGCCGACTGGCGGTCGAGCCTGCCGTCCGGAAGCGGTCGCTTGACGGTGCGCCGCATCTTCGCGTCGAGGTCCGCCTCATACCATTGGTTGAGCGCTCCTGCGGCGCCGGCGCCAAGCGCGATGCACAGCACTGCTGTGAAGGCGATGACCGGGTGGATCGGCGCGCGCGCGGCGACCAGGCCGCACAGGCCGGTAAACACGACCAGGCTCATCACGCGCGGCTTGGTCAGCGCGAACAGGTCGCGCCAGTCGGCCGGCATCCGGTCCGCTTGGTCCATCGGCAGGGTGGTCACGCCGCGGCCTATAAGGATTTGGCGCGCTTTGGAAAAGGACGATTCAGGTTGGGCGGGCTAGAAGCCGTAAGATGACGATTCGAATCCTGTTGGCCGCGCTGGTCGCGGCGACCGCTCTCCCGGCTGCAGCCGTTGCCCAGCCTGCCCCCGCAGCAGCTGTCGCAGAAGACCTGGTGCGGGTTGCGCTCGACACTGACAAGGGTCGGATCGTCCTCGCGCTTGACCGCGGGCGGGCGCCGGTCACGACGGCCAATTTCCTCGCATATGTCGAGAAGGGATGGCTCGACGGCCAGCCGTTCTACCGGGCGTTCAAATATGGCAGCGGCGGGATCATCCAGGCTGGGGTGCGCGACGGGGCGAAGCAACTGCCGCCGATCAAACACGAGCCGACCTCCGTCACGGGGCTCAAGAACGTTGCTTGGACCGTCGCGCTGGCCAATCGCGGGCCCGGCACTGCGCGGAGCGACTTCTTTATCATGACCGCCGACGTCCCGGCGTTCGACGCCAAAGGCTCCGAGATCGGCTTTGCCGCCTTCGGCCGGGTGGTCGAGGGCAAGGAGGTGGTCGAGGCGATCCTCGCCGCGCCGACCAGCCCGACCAAGGGCGAGGGCGTGATGCGGGGCCAGATGCTCGAGCCGGC
This sequence comes from Sphingomonas mesophila, assembly GCF_003499275.1. GTDB lineage: Bacteria > Pseudomonadota > Alphaproteobacteria > Sphingomonadales > Sphingomonadaceae > Sphingomicrobium > Sphingomicrobium mesophilum. The sequence goes on from NZ_QWDF01000001.1 coordinate 2,169,880, forward strand.
GGTGCTGATCCGCAAGGCGGCGCGGGTGAAGGCGCCTTAACTTCGCAAGTTTCACGCAGGAACGGCCGTTTCGGGGACCGGATCGTGAAGTTAGCCGGACGGCCGTCTGATGCGGCAAACCGGATGACAGACTATCGCACAGCGCGCCGCCTGTAGGACAGCGATTTTGCATGTGCGGCCCCCGGCTAAAGGTCAGGTCTCGGAACGCAACCTAACCCGCGCGCCGTCCGTTACGAGGCGGCAATGTTCCACTGGACCTACGACAGCCAGAACTCGATCGAGCGCGAGTTTGCCGACTTTGTGCGCGCCCGCGACTTTCCGTGCGTCGGCGCCAAGGCCGCGCTCGGCCGCGGCACGCTGAAGGTCGCCGCCTGCCGCGACATCACCAGCGCATGGGACGATGTGCGGATGCACGACATCGCGCTGCACTGGGCGGCGCAGTACGAGCGCGACCCCGGCCTGTTCCGAAGCCTCGCCTTCGTGTTCGAAGGGCCCGATGACCTCGACGAAGCGGCGTTCGAGGCGGCGCTGTGGGAACGGCTGCAGTCGATGACCGACAAGGACGAGTGGCGCGGGCTGAAGCCGGATGCGCGGGTCAGCGCCGATCCCGACGATCCACATTTTTCGCTCAGCTTTGGCGGGCAGGCGTTCTTCGTGGTCGGGCTCCACCCCAATGCCAGCCGCCCGGCGCGCCGATTCGCGCGCCCGGCAATGGTGCTCAACCTGCACGACCAGTTCGAGACGCTGCGTGCGGAAGGCCGCTATGACGCCCTGCGCGAGGCGATCATCGAGCGCGACGTGAGCCTCGCCGGATCGGTTAACCCGATGCTCGCGCGCCACGGCGAGGTGAGTCCGGCGCGGCAATATAGCGGGCGCGCCGTGCCCGACGGCTGGACCTGCCCGTTCAGCGGCCGCACAAGCGGGCAATGATCATCATCCCGCCGCGCAGCGGCACGGCGTTCGAGATCAAGCACGGCCAGACGCTGACCGTCACCGACGTCGAGGGCGTGCAGGTGTCCGACCTGCTGGCGTTCAGCGCCGCCGATGTGCGCGAAGCGCTCTCCAACGGGCGGACGTTCGACTATGCCGAGAGCATCCGGCTGACGACCGGAGCGGTGCTCTATTCCAACCGTTCGAGCCCGATGCTGACGATCGTCGAGGATACGGTCGGTACCCACGATTTCCTGCTCACCCCGTGCAGCGAGGCGACGTTCCGCCATTTCTATCCCGAACACCCCGTCCACCGCGGCTGCTTCGGCAATCTCGCCGAGGCGCTCGCGCCGTTCGGAGTCGAGCCGGACATGATCGGCACCGCCTTCAACATCTTCATGAACGTCCCGGTCGCGGCCGACGGGTCGCTGTCGGTCGAGCCTCCGCCGAGCAAGGCCGGCGACGTCATCCGATTGCGCGCCGAGATGGAGCTGGTCGTCGGCCTGACCGCCTGCTCGGCCTACGCCAGCAACGGCGGCAGCTTCAAACCGATCGGCTACGCGATCGACGGCTAGTTTTCGATCTCGCCGCGCAGGCGGTCGCGCTCGGCGGCCTGTTTCGCTTCGAGGGCGCCGCGTTTCGCAATGAGCCCGGCAATCTGACGGTCGAGCGCGGCCAGCGCCGCGGCGTGCCGCTCCGCCATCCGTGCCAGCCGTTGCTCGGCCCGCGCCCGCTCGGCGTCTGCTTTCGAGGGTGGCTTGGGCCGAACCTTGGCGCGCTCGCTCCACTCCTTGCTCGAGCCGCGCTTGGTGGTGACGATGGCCCCCGGCTTGGCCATCGCCGGCGGGCAGGCGTCGTCCGCCACCTGCTCGGCAAGGCCGGCCGAGAACAGGTCGGTCGATGCGCCCCATGCCGCCAGCGCCGCCTTGCGGCTCGGTGCGGCGACGAACGCGTCGTGAAAGCCGATCACGGTCTTGAACAGCTTGAGCTTCGGCATGGTCAGACTTTCAGTTCGACCCAGACCGGGGCGTGGTCGCTGGTGCCGTCCCAACCGCGCGGCTCGCGGTCGACCCCGGCGGCGACGAGGCGCCTGGCGGCGACCTTGTTGAGCAGCGCATGGTCGATCCGGATGCCGGCGTCGCGCGCAAAGGAATTGCGCCAGTAATGCCAGAAGGTGAACGGCGGATCGCCCTTGAAGTAGGTGTCGAGCGCGTCGGTCCAGCCATCGGCGAGCAGTTCCGCGTAGAGCGCGCGCGCCTCGGGCGCAAACAGCGCGTCCTTAACCCAGCGCTCGGCCTTATAGGCGTCGCGCTCGGTCGGGATGATGTTGTAGTCGCCGATCATCACCACCGGCGCCTTGGCCTTGAACAGGCTTGCGCCGTGGCGGCGGAGCTCGGTCAGCCAGGCGAGCTTGTAGCCGAACTTCGGGCCGGGCCAGGGATTGCCGTTGGGCGCGTAAAAGCCGGCGATCAGCACGCCGCTCACCGCCGCCTCGAGGTAGCGCGATTGCGCAAGGTCCGGGTCGTTGGGGAGCGCGCGGCGGATCTCGACCGGCTCGCCGACCCGGCTGAGCATGGCGACCCCATTCCACCGCTGCTGGCCGTGCCAGATGGCGCTGTAGCCGGCCTTCTCGATCTCGGCGCGGGGAAAACGCTCGGACGGGGTCTTCAGCTCCTGCAGGCAGACCACGTCGGGCTGCGCTTCCTCCAGCCAGCGGAGCAGGACGGGAAGGCGGCTGGTAATGCCGTTGATGTTGTAGGACGCGATGCGCATGAGCGGAGAACGCGGGGGACGGGGAGAGGGTTCTAGTTCTTCCGAGGAGGGAGACCGTCACGGGAGTAAATCCCGTGACGTCGGTCCTGTCCCGCTACGCGGCTGCGGCCGCTCGCGCGCAGGCCGGCCGCATTTCGGCGTCTCTTCGACGAAAGCTTGATCTCGCTTCGCAAGATCAAGCTTTCGCTCGGCGCCTCGAGCTAGTGCTTCACGCCGTCGTCGATGACCGGCAGCGTCTCGAACTGGTGGAACGGCGGCGGGCTGGACAGGGTCCATTCCAGCGTCGTCGCGCCTTCGCCCCAGGGGTTGTCGGGCGCCTTCTTGCCGGCCGCGAACGACAGGATCAGGTTGACGAAGAAGATCACCATGCCCGAGGCCATGACCATGTAGCCGACGGTCGAGATGTAGTTCCAATAGGCCAGCGCCGGGCTGTAGTCCGGGATCCGGCGCGGCATTCCGTCGAGGCCGAGGAAGTGCTGCGGGAAGAAGATCATGTTCACGCCGACGAACATAACGAAGAAGTGCAGCTTGCCGAGCGCCTCGTTGTACATCTTCCCGCTCATCTTCGGGAACCAGTAGTAGAAGCCGGCGAACAGCGCGAACACCGCGCCGAGGCTCAGCACGTAGTGGAAGTGAGCGACGACATAATAGGTGTCGTGCATGTAATTATCGACGCCGCCGTTGGCGAGCACGACCCCGGTGACGCCGCCGACGGTAAACAGGAAGATGAAGCCCAGCGCCCACAGCATCGGCGTTTCGAAGCTGATCGAGCCGCCCCACATGGTGGCAATCCACGAGAAGATCTTCACGCCGGTCGGAACGGCGATGATCATCGTCGCGGCGGTGAAGTACATCTTGGTGTTCACGTCCATGCCGATGGTGAACATGTGGTGGGCCCAGACGACGAAGCCGACCACGCCGATCGCGACCATCGCATAGGCCATGCCGAGATAGCCGAAGACGGGCTTGCGGCTGAAGGTGGCGATGACCTGGCTGACGATGCCGAAGCCGGGCAGGATCATGATGTAGACTTCGGGGTGGCCGAAGAACCAGAACAGATGCTGGTAGAGCACCGGATCGCCGCCGTTGGCCGCATCGAAGAAGGCGGTCTGGAAGTTGCGGTCGGTGAGCAGCATGGTGATCGCGCCGGCGAGCACCGGCAGCGCGAGCAGCAGTAGGAAGGCGGTGACCAGCACCGACCACACGAACAGCGGCATCTTGTGCAGGGTCATACCCGGCGCGCGCATGTTGAAGATGGTGGTGATGAAGTTGATCGCGCCGAGGATCGACGACGCGCCGGCGAGGTGGAGCGAAAAGATCGCCATGTCGACCGCCGGGCCCTGGCTGCCGCTGGTCGAAAGCGGCGCATAGACGGTCCAGCCGGTACCCGCGCCAAGCCCTGTCCCGCCCGACACGAAGGCCGAGCCCAGTAGCAGGATGAAGGCCGGGACGAGCAACCAGAACGAGATGTTGTTCATCCGCGGGAACGCCATGTCGGGCGCGCCGATCATGATCGGGACGAACCAGTTGCCGAAGCCGCCGATCATCGCCGGCATGACCATGAAGAACACCATGATCAGGCCGTGGGCGGTGATCAGCACGTTCCAATGGTGCAGCGCCTCGTCGAAATTGGCGCTTCCGGCGCCGATCGGCCAGCCCTGGGTGAGGTACTGGATGCCCGGCTCCATCAGCTCGGCGCGCATGATGCCCGAGATCGCGCCGCCGATGATCCCGGCGACGATCGCGAAGATCAGATAGAGCGTGCCGATGTCCTTGTGGTTGGTCGACATGAACCAGCGGGCGAAGAAGCCCGGCTTGTGATCGGCATCGTGGTGCGCGTGGGCGCCCTCATGGCGTTGAAGCGGAAGCGCGTCGGCTGGAATGGTGCTCATGGGTCTCTCGTTCTTCCGCTTAATTCTCGGTCGCGGCCTGGTTGGTCGACGGCTGGGCGATGGCGGTGCCGGCCGGCGGACCGCCGGTCGGGGTGGCGGCGGCCGGCGCTGCGGCGGGGTTGGCGGCGGTGGTCAGCGGCGAGCTGCCGGTGCTGTCGGGCGCTGCGGCGGGACGCGCGCTGGGCAGGGTGCCGCCCTTGCCCGCGACCCAGGCGGCGAATTGCGCCGGGGGCAGGACCTCGACCGCGACCGGCATGTAGCCGTGGCGCGCGCCGCACAATTCGCTGCACTGGCCGAAATAGACGCCGGGCTTGTCGACCTTGACCCAGGTCTCGTTGAGGCGGCCGGGGTTGGCGTCCATCTTGGTCCAGAAGGCGGGGACGGCGAAGCTGTGGATGACGTCTTCCGAAGTGACGATGAACTTCACCACCTGGCCGGCCGGGATGACCAGCCGCTCGTCGACCGCGAGCAGCGGCGGGCCGTCGTTGTCCTTGCGGCAGCGGGCGCCGGGCGCGAGCGTCTTGTCGTTGCATTCCTTGAGCATGTTCGAGACGATCTCGAACCCGCCATTGTCCGGATATTGGTAGGTCCAATACCATTGGTGGCCGATGACCTTGACCGTGAGGTCGGCCGGCGGCGGCGAATATTGCTTGGCGAGCAGGCTGATCGAGGGGACCGCGATGGCGACCAGGATCAGCACCGGGACGAGGGTCCACACCACCTCGAGCAGCGTGTTGTGGCTGTTGCGCGAGGGGGTCGGATTGGAGCGGCGGTTGTAGCGGATCATGGTCCACACCATCAGCACCAGAACGAACAGGCTGATCACGACGCACAGCGTCAGCAGCCAGTAATCGTGGAAGTCGGCGGCGCGCTGGCCGAGCTCGGTGACCTGGTCCTGAAGGCCCATGCGGCCGTCGGGCTGGCCGAGGCCGGGGACCGGGGCGGTCGCCGGGACGGCCGGAGCCGCCGGAGCGGCGGCTGCCGCAGCCGGAGCGGCCGCGTCGGTCGCGGCGGGGGTGGCGGGCGCTGCCGCCGCGCTGGTGGTGGCCGCATTTGCCTGCGGGGCAGCCGCCGCTGCAGGTGCAATCGCCGCGGCTGCGAGGGCCAGGGCCCAACCGATCAATCTCATTCTCGCCCCGATCATGGGTTGCTAGGATAGTGGGCCCGTCCGAACCTACCCGGCCCTTCGAAATCGGCGGCCTTATAGGCGGGGAGTGCGGGCCTCTCAAGGGCGGTTGAAGCATTTGTTGAGCGGCCCTAATTGGCGGGCTGGAGCGGAGGCGGATACGGCGTGAGCGAAGAGGAAATCCTGACCGAATTCCGCGCCTCGAACGCGCTTCTCGACGGCCATTTCATCCTCTCCTCGGGGCTTCGCAGCCCGCGCTATCTGCAATGCGCGCGAGTGCTGATGGATGGCAAACGCGCCCAGCGCCTCGCCGAAGCCCTAGCGTCAACTCTGCCGCACGAAGTCCGCGCGCAGATCGACGTGGTCGTGTCGCCGGCGATGGGCGGGGTGATCATCGGCCACGAGATGGGCCGCGCGCTGGGCCGGCCGGCGATGTTCCTCGAACGGCCCGACGGCAATTTCCATTTCCGCCGTGGGTTCGCGCTCGAACCCGGCGCTCGGGTGCTGATGGTCGAGGATGTAGTGACCACCGGCCTGTCGAGTCGCGAGGCGATCGCGGCGGTCGGCGAGGCCGGCGGGACGGTCGTCGCCGAAGCCGCGCTGGTCGACCGCTCGGGCGGCCTGGCGGACCTCGGGGTGCCGTTCTTCCCGCTGATCCGGATCGACGTGCCGACCTATGCCGAGGGCGATTTGCCGCCCGAGCTGGCGGCGATCCCGGCGGTCAAGCCGGGCAGCCGGGCCGCTTGACGCGCCACCTGCGCCTGGGCGTCAACATCGATCATGTGGCGACCGTGCGCAACGCGCGCGGGGCGGGCTATCCCGACCCGGTGCGCGCGGCGTTGATCGCGGCGCAGACGGGGGCGGACGGCATCACCGCGCATTTGCGCGAAGACCGACGGCACATCACCGACGCGGACATCGCGCGGCTTTCGGCCGAGCTCCCGGTGCCGCTGAACCTCGAGATGGCGGCGACCGCCGAGATGCTCGACATCGCGCTGCGCCATCGCCCCCACGCCGCGTGCATCGTGCCCGAAAAGCGCGAGGAGCGGACGACCGAGGGCGGGCTCGACGCCGCCGGGCAGATTGAGGCGCTGCGGCCGTTCGTGGCGCGGCTCGGCGAGGCCGGGATCCGGGTCAGCCTGTTCATCGAGCCCGACGAGCGGCAGTTGGACGCCGCGCTCCAGCTTGGCGCGCCGGTGGTCGAATTCCATACCGGACGCTACGCCGAACTCGACGGCGATGACGGCGCGGCCGAGCTTCGCCGGATCGCCGAGGCGGCGGCGCTGGCGGCCAAGAACGGCATCGAGCCGCACGCCGGGCATGGGCTGACATTCGCCAATGTCGCGCCGATCGCCGCCATCCCGCAATTGCGCGAGCTCAACATCGGCCATTTCCTGGTCGGCGAGGCGATGTTCGTCGGGCTGGCCGAGGCCGTCCGGGGAATGCGCGCGGCAATGGATGCGGCGCGGTGAGATACCCGTCATGATCGTCGCCATCGGTTCGGACCTGTGCTCGATCGAGCGGATCGCGGCTTCGCTCGAGCGGTTCGGGGAACGGTTCGAGCGGCGGGTGTTCACCGAGGTCGAGCGGGCGAAGGCGGGGCGCAGACCGTTCACGCGCGCCGGCACCTATGCGAAAAGGTTCGCCGCCAAGGAAGCCTTTTCCAAGGCGGTCGGCACCGGCTTCAAGCGCGGCGTGTTCATGAAGGACATTGGCGTGGTCAATCTGCCGTCGGGCGCGCCGACGCTCGAGCTGACCGGCGGTGCGCGCGCCCGGCTTGACGCGCTGACCCCGGCGGGCCACGCCATGCATGTGCATCTGACGATGACCGACGATCATCCCTGGGCGCAGGCCTTCGTGGTCCTCGAAGCCCGCAGACTGGAGAGCTGACATCTTGGCCATCGACCGCGCCGCCGAGCCGGCCCCGACGCCCGCCGCCGACGAGACCCCCAAGGAAAGCCGCGGGGCCGCGCTGTGGCGCGAACTGAAGGGCATCCTGTGGGTCGTGCTGGCGGTGCTCGCCTTTCACAGCTTCGTCGCCAAGCCGTTCTACATCCCGTCGGAATCGATGATGCCGGCGATGTTGAAGGGCGACCGGCTGGTGGTCACCAAATATCCCTACGGCTGGTCGCACGTCTCGCCGACCATCCCCAATCCGGCGGCGATCTTCCGCACCATGATCCTGCGCGGCCCGCCCGAGCCGTGGGGCATCACCCTGCCCGCCGCCAAGGGCCGCCTGTTCGGCCGGCTGCCCAAGCGCGGCGACATCGTCATCGTCACTCCGCCGGGGTCGAACGAAGATTATATCAAGCGGGTCATTGGCCTGCCCGGCGACACCATCGAATTGCGCGGCGGGCGGCTGATCCTCAACGGCACGCCGATCCGCTACCAGCGCCGTCCCGACGCCCTCGTCCCGGTCGACGCCAACGCGCCGTGCGGACCGGCCCAATTCTCCGGCCATTATGCGCAAGGCAGCGACGGGCGCGCGGTGTGCCGGCTGCCGATCGTGCGCGAGACGCTGCCCAACGGGGTGAGCTACGACACCATCGACCTCGGGCCGAGCGGCGGCGACGACTTCGGCCCGCTGGCGATCCCGCCCGGGCACCTGTTCCTGATGGGCGACAACCGCGACCGCAGCGCCGACAGCCGGTTCGAGCTCGGGCCGCCTGCCAACGGGCTCGGCGGGCCGGTGCCGTTCGAGAACATCGGCGGGCGCGCCGAGTTCATCACCTTCTCGCTCGACGGCACGACCTCGCTCAATCCGCTGAGCTGGTTCTCCTCGTTCCGCTCGGGCCGCGCCGGGACGTCGCTGCGCGGCGGCGTCAAAGACCAAGCGCGTTGAGCAAGGCCGCTCGCCCGACCGCCGCCGAGCAGCCCGGCCCGACCGAAATCCACGATCCGCGCATGGTCGCGGAGGTCAAGCGCGCCGCGATCTGGCTCGGCATGGCGCTGGCCATCGTCGGGGTGATCGTGCTCGCCCAGCCGATCATGCTGATTATCGGCGGGCTGGTGTTCGCGGTAATCCTCGACGGCGGCACCAGGCTGCTCGGGCGAGTGCTTCCGATCGGGCGTGGCTGGCGGCTGGCGATCGTCACCCTGGCCGGCTTCGGCTTCATCGGCTGGGTGGTCTATTATGCCGGGACGACGCTCGCCGCGCAGGCCGAGGCGCTGCAGGCGGTCATCACCCAGCAGAGCGAGAAGCTGATCGAATGGGCCCGCTCGATGGGCTTCATCAAGCAGGGCGAGCGGTTCGACCTGATGGGCCAGGTGCTGGGCGGCGCGGGCCGGTTGACCAGCGCGGTCAGCACCGCGATCGGCGCGGTCACCTCGCTGCTGATGATCGTCGTCATCGGAATCTTCGTCGCGGTCGAGCCCAAGCTCTACGACCGCGGGGTGGCGTGGATGCTCCCGATGGAGCATCGCGCCCGCTTCTACGACATCTCCGACCGCGTCGGCTACACGCTGCGCCGACTGATGGCCGGACGGCTGCTCGGCATGTTCGTCGAGGGCGTCGGCACCTGGCTGCTGCTGTGGCTGGCGGGCGTGCCGATGGCGGCGCTGCTCGGCCTGCTGACCGGCCTCCTCGCGTTCATTCCCAATATCGGCGCGGTGGTGTCGGGCGTGCTGATGGTCGCGGTCGGCTTCTCGGCCGGAAGCGAGCAGGGCTTCTACGCCATTGCCATCTATTTCATCGTCCAGAACGTCGATGGCTATCTGATCATGCCCTATGTGGCGCGCAAGACGGTCGACCTGGCGCCGGCGCTCGTGCTCGCCGCGCAGCTGATCTTCGGCGCGCTGTTCGGGATCCTGGGGCTGTTCCTGGCCGATCCGATCGTCGCCGCGATCAAGACCACGCTTCAGGAATTGAGCGCGGGCAAGAAGGCCGCGGGCAAGCGGCCTAGTTTGCCGGCTGGGGCTGGGGCTGAGGCTGACCCTGGCCCGGAGCGCCCATCATCAGCGCCGCGTCGCGCACCAGCTGGCGAACGCTGACGTCGAACTCGAGGTCGCTGTTGGGCGGGATCTTGCCGTCCGGAGTACCGGTCGCGCCATAGGCGAGGGCAGCGGGGATGCGGATCTTGTAGCGGCCGCCCTCGCGCATCTGCTGGAGCGCCTCGCCGAAGCCGGGGATGACCTGCGACGGGATGATCGGGGCCGGGCCGCGGCCCTCGGTGGTGTCGAACACCGTGCCGTCGGCCAGTCGGCCCTCATATTCGATCAGCGCGCCGTCCATTGCCCGGATCGGGTCGCCGCGGCCCTCGTCGAGGGTGCGGATCTGGATCCCGCTCTGGGTCGTGGTGCCGCGCATCGCCCCGGCGCCGGTCCACGCCAGCAGCAAGGCGGCGGCGACCAGCAGGGCGAGGCCGAGCCACAGCTTGGCAAGCGTGCCGCGCTTGAGCGGCTGGAGCGGGACCTGGGTCGCCGACATCGTTATGTGGCCTCGGTTGAGAGGGGGAGAGGAGCTTAGCGGGCGCCTTCGCGCTCGATCCGCTTGCGCTCGAGCTTGCGGGCCCGGCGAATCGCGGCGGCACGCTCGCGGGCGCGCTTTTCCGACGGCTTCTCATAGTGGCGGCGCAGCTTCATCTCGCGATAGACGCCCTCGCGCTGCAGCTTCTTCTTGAGCGCGCGCAGCGCCTGGTCGACATTATTGTCGCGAACGATGATCTGCATAAAGTCCCACTCACTCCTGTAATGCCAGCGGCCATTCCGGTCGCCCGCCGCAGTGGCGCGCCAACATCCGGCGAAGGCATGTGTATCGGTCGCCGCGCGTGATTCTCGCGCGGCGTCGGCGGGCCCATACAGTGGCCGGCTTTTCAGTTCAACCCACGCGCATCGGGCGCAATCAGCGACGAATCGAGCGGCTGGCGCGGTAAACGCGGCCGGCCGGGGTTTGAGGTTATCGGCGATTAACCTTCGCTCTGGTACAAGCAGCGCGTCAACCGGGAGGGGTGGATGTCGTTGAATCGTCGGGAAATGTTGCGCCTTGGAGCGGCCGGAGCCGGGGGGCTCCTGCTTACGTCCGCGGGCCGCTCGACCGAGCTTCCGCTGGGCAAGCCGAGCCCGTTCGCGATGGGCAGCGATCCGCTTCGCCCGGGGACGGCGCCGGCCATCATGCCCGCGCCGAGCGCTCCGGCGGGGATCAACCCGGCCTTGTTTCAGCGCGCCAAGGCGGCGCTCGATGCACGGCCGTTCATTCGCCAGCGCGATTTCATCGGCATTGCCGACTTCGGGATCGGCTCGGGCGATCCGCGCTTCCACGTCGTCCACTTGCCGAGCGGCCAGGTCGAGACCTTCCGGGTCGCGCACGGCAGCGGCTCTGACCCGGCGCACACCGGCTTCCTCGACCATTTCTCGAACCGTCCGGGGTCGGAGGCGACGTCAAACGGCGCCTACATGACCGCCGACACCTATCACGGGAAGTACGGGCTTTCGATGAAGGTCCATGGACTCGACTGGACCAACAATAATGCGATGGCCCGGGCGATCGTCATTCACAACGCCTGGTATGCCGAGCCCGACATGGTCGCGCAGCACGGCAAGCTCGGCCGCAGCCAGGGCTGCTTCGCATTCAGCCGCGCCGACCAGTGGAAGGTTATGAACCGCCTCGGCGGCGGCCGCCTCATCTACGCCGACAAGCTGGCGTAGCGCCTAGTCGAAGGCGGTCGTTGCGCAGCGACGGCCGACTTCCGCGAGAGTCGCGAAGCCGCGGACGGCGTGCCGTCGTAGACGGACACGACCGACGGCGCGGATTTACTCCGCGCCGGCTCCATCCTTATCTGGAAGCTGTCTTGACCGCCGCTCCGCCCTTCGACCGGTCGAGCAAAGCGGCGATCACCTTGTCGTCGCGCTTGTAGAGGTCGGCGTAGGTGGTGATCGTGCCGTCGTTGAGCGCGGCCGCGCTGAAATAGACGATGTAGACCGGCAGCGGCTTCACGAACTTGGCGTTGACCGTCTTGCCGCTGGCGAGGATCTCGTCGACCCGCTCCGGCGTGTATTCGCCGCCGTCGTCGGCCAGCAGCAGCTTGGACAGTTCGACGATGTCCTGGGTCCGTACGCAGCCGTGGCTGAGCGCGCGCACCGACGAGTTGAAGCGGCTGCGCGCATTGGTGTCGTGGAGGAAGATCGCCTCGCTGTTGGGCATGTCGAACTTGATCTTGCCGAGCGCGTTGGCGGGCCCCGGCGGTTGGCGCCAGCGCTGGACCTTGCCGTCTGCGCCCTTGACCGCGACGTAGCCGCGCTTGCCGGCGACCTCGCGCGCGATGCTCGGCGGCACTTCCCACCATGGATTGAGCCACACGCCGCGGGCGAGCGAGCTGATCTGGGGAGTCTTGGTCTTGAGCGCACCGGCAATCGCCCGCCGCTTCCACCGCGCCGCGCCGTCCTGGACGAGCGTGGCGTGGAACGAGGGCACGTTGACGATGATGTACTTGGACCCGAGGTCCTGCGGCAGCCAGCGCCAGCGGTCCATGTTGAGGCGGATCAGATTGACGGCCTTGGCGTCGGCCTTGTCGGCGCGGGCCAGCGCGGCCCTGAGCGACAGATATTGCGGGTGGGTCGGAAGCAGGCCCTTGAGAGAGCCGATGATGTTGTGCTCGGCCAGCGCCTTGCGCAGCAGCGCCATCTGCTCGGCTTCGCCGAACTTGTCGTCGCGGATGTGCCATTCGTTGCGGTCGGCGCCGCGGACGTGGCCCTGGGCGAGATCGGAGGCGACGCGGCGGTAGAGATCGGTCGCGACCTGCGACATCGCCGCCGGATCACCCGAGCGAAGCGCGGCCTGAAGCTGCGCCGGATCGTAATCGCGCGGGTCGAGGCCCTCGGCGGCGACATTGGCGATGGCGGTGAGCAGCGCCTGCGCGTCGCCCGGAAGCCAGACCGGCGGGGGCAGGACCGGCGCAGGCGGCGGCAGCGGCTGGCCATCGGGCAAGGGCGCGATCGGGTCGCGCGCCGGAGGGGCCGGCTGAACCTGCGCAGCCGGCGCCGGCATTTGCGCCAGGGCGACTGCCGGAATGAGGCCCGCGGCCGCGAGTGAAATCCTGGTCCAGCCCTTAATCACTTGTCTTCCCCGAACTTTTCCCGGCACAAGCTGCACTGTGCCCGCCCCATCTCTTACACATGATGAACGACTCGGACCAGCGGTGAGGCGGGGCGACGGCGCGATATTATCGGTCGTCCGAGTCCGGCGCGCGCCGTGCGGTTGAGCGCCACCCTGCGCTCCTGGCTCGACATCGTGCGCGGCCAGGTGATCGACGCGCGCGCGGAGCCGCGGCAGATGGCCGGCGGCGAGCAGGTGCGACTGGTGGTCGACGGTCGCGAGCATCCGGCGCGGATCCTCGACCTGTCGGATGACGGCGCGATGGTCGCCGCCGAAGTGGCGCTGGACGAGGGGCGCGCGGTACTCCTTCATCGGCTTGACCGGCCGCCGCTTCGGGGGCAGGTGCGCTGGTCGCACGACGGGCGGCTCGGCATCCGGTTCGACCACTCCGCCACTCGCGCGCCAGACGAACTTCGGGACGACACATGATCAAGGCACGGATCGCCAACGCCGACGAAGACGGGGCGGAGCGGCGGCGCGGCGAGCGGATACCGGTCGAAATCGACGCCAAGCTGCGCGAAATGGGCATGGAGGGCAGCGAGGCCAAATTGCTCAATCTGTCCGAGCACGGCTTCATGGCCGAGACTTCCGAGGAGTTCGAGGTCGAGACGCGAATCTGGCTGCTGTTGCCCGGCCGCGAGCGCGCCAGCGCGGTCGTGCGGTGGGTCGAAGGCGACCGCATCGGCGCCGAATTCGCCGAGCCGTTCGCGATGGAAATCCTCAAGGACTGAGCGCTTGGCGGAGCGGGCCGACTGTGCCCGAACTGCAACATTCCCGCTTTCCCGAAACGGAACGCGTGAAACTTCACGCTCGCTTAACCGTTCAAATCGCCCGAAAGGGACTTCGAACCATGGCTAGCATTCCTACCCTCGGCGACCTCAAGATGGCCCACGACCCCAAGGGGCGCGGCTATCACGCTGTGTATCGCGAGCAAGAGGTCAATCACTGCCCCGGTTGCGGCCGGACCCACTGGATCATCGGCCGCATGTCGGCCGAATGCGCCTTCTGCTCGACCGCTCTGCCGCTGGCCGAAGCCAGCATGCGCTCGCACTGCGGACCGGCGATCATCCATCACCGCAACCGCACGTCGATGCCCGCCTGGGCAGCGTAGTTCGGATCAGCCGACCGGCCGGACCGGCACCGGCGCATTGCACAAATCGACACCGCCGGCGGGACGAATGTAAAAATCGTCCCGCCGGTTTTTCTTGACGTGAAGCCAGGCGGCGAAGCTGCGGCTGGTCTCGTCGAGATATTCGAACTTCGGCCGTCCCGCCTCGGGCAGGTCCGACGCCAGCCGCACGCTGGCGATCGGCATGTCGGACGATCGCTCCTTGTAGAAGCCGAGCGCCTCGGTGCCGCGCGGCAGGCTCGCGAGATGCTCGATCCCGCTGACCACCCGGCCGACGACGGCGATCACCCGGTCGAGGTGGCGCGGGGCGTGGCCGATCGCGGCGTAAAGCTCGCCGCCCATGCCGGTGTCGGGCGACAGGCCGCGGCCGACCCCGACGCTGGCGTAGCAATGGGCGAGATTGGCGGTCTTACCTTTGGGATCATAGGCGACCGGCCAGCCGAGCGCGTAGCCCGCCCTCGGCGCATAGCTGTCGGGTGAGCCGAGCGGGGTGATCGCAAGCCCGGCGAGCGGCCGCTCATATTCCGCCGGCGGCTGGCGAATGACGCTCGCCGGGATCTGCTTGTCGCTATCGTTATTGCCCCATTGGGCGACATAATTGTCCTGCACGCGATAGATCGCCGCGCCATTCCAGTAATTGTTGCGGGCCAGCGACTGGATGTTGGCGACGTGGACCGGGGCGAATTGCGGGGCGAGCTGGACCACGATGCGGGCGCCCGACTTCAGGTCGATCACCATCAATTCGTCCGAAGGGATCGCGCGCCACTCCGCGGCGGTCGACGCGGCGAGGATCGAGGTGGGCGTGGCGCCGGCCGGGACCGCCACCGGCTTCAGGCTGTTGAGCCGCCCGGCGGGCTGGCAGGCGGCAAGCAGGACGGCACTCGAAAGCAGGACGGACAGGCGCATCGACATCTCCTCGGCGGCTTGTGTAAGCGGTGCTCATGTATCTCGCCACCCTGATGCTGCTCGGCGCGGGCGAGCTTGGCCGCGAATTTGCCATCGCCGCCAAGCGGCTCGGCTGCCGGGTCGTCGCCTGCGACCGCTACGACGCGGCGCCGGCGATGCAGGTGGCCGACGCGCGGGAGGTGTTTTCGATGCTCAACGGCGCCGCGCTTCGGGCAGCGGTCGAGAAGCATCGGCCGGACTTCATCGTGCCCGAGATCGAGGCGATCGACACGGCAATGCTGGCGACGCTCGAGGGCGAGGGCTGGCGCGTCGTTCCCTCGGCGCGGGCGGCGCAGCTGACCATGAACCGCGACGGCATCCGCGACTTTGCCGCGCGCGAGCTCGGGCTAACGACCTCGCGCTACGTCTTCGCCGAGAGCCGCGAGGAGGCGATCGCGACGGCCGGGACGGTCGGGCTTCCGGCGGTGGTCAAGCCGGTGATGAGCTCGAGCGGCAAGGGCCAGCGGGTCGCGGAGACCGGGGAGGAGCTTGGCGCGGCGTTCGATTATGCCGTGGCCAACATGCGCGGGGACCGGCCCCGGGTGATCGTCGAGGAGTTCATCCGCTTCGATTCCGAGATCACCCTGCTCACCGTGGCGACCCGCGACGGCGTGCTGTTCTGTCCGCCGATCGGCCACCGCCAGGAAGCGGGCGATTATCGCGAAAGCTGGCAGCCGGCGGCAATTTCGGCGGCGGCGCTGGTGTCAGCGCAAGAACAGTCGCAACGTGTCGTCACGGCGCTTGGCGGGCACGGGCTGTTTGGCGTCGAATTCTTCATCGCCGGCGACCGCGCGATCTTTTCCGAGCTCAGCCCGCGCCCGCACGACACCGGCATGGTGACCCTGATCAGCCAGTCGCCCAACGAGTTCGAGCTCCACCTGCGGGCGATCCTCGGCCTGCCGATCCCGGCAATCGAGTGCGCCGAGGCCTCGGCTTCGGCGGCGATCCTGTCGTCGGCCGCGATCGACGATTATCGTTATTTGGGAGTGGCCGAGGCGCTGGCGCTGGGCTCCCCGGAAGCGCCGGTCGACCTGCGGCTGTTCGCCAAACCGGTCGCCACCGGCGGGCGGCGGATGGGCGTCGCACTGGCCCGCTCAGCGAGCATCGAGCAAGCGGTCGAGCTGGCCGCGCGCGCCGCCGCAACCGTGCAAATCGTCCCGCGTTGAGCAATTTCCAAGGAGACCCATGATGCGCATCCCGGCACTGGCCGCAACGGCGACGGCCCTCACCGTGGCGGCGTGCGAATCCGAGCCCGCGGCGCCTCCGGCCCCGGCCA
Source organism: Sphingomonas mesophila (assembly GCF_003499275.1). Classification (GTDB taxonomy): domain Bacteria; phylum Pseudomonadota; class Alphaproteobacteria; order Sphingomonadales; family Sphingomonadaceae; genus Sphingomicrobium; species Sphingomicrobium mesophilum. The sequence continues at coordinate 2,186,041 of NZ_QWDF01000001.1, forward strand.
AGGAGATCATCGTCCGCTCCGATTCGCAGAAGGAGCTATTCACCTTGAACGAGCTCAATCGCGCCATCGCGCTCAAGCGGGCGGTGCGCGACTTCGGCGACCCGTCGTGCCTGCGGGTGACCCGATCGGGCTTCGTCGGGCGCTACAAGAACATGGATTACTGGACCGCGACTTGCGAAAGCGAGCGCGGGGTATCGCGCGACTGGGCGCTGTTCATCGCCGCCAACGACAGCGTCCAGCTGCGGCTGTGCCGCGATGTGGCGAAGGTCGGCCTACCCGCCTGCGAGATCAAGGGTGCCGGGCCGGCGGAGGCTCCCGCCGGCTAGGCTCTAGTCGCACTTCTGCGAGGTCTTGACCGCGCCGTCGGGGCGGCGCTCCTTGACCGTGACGCACTTGCCGCTGCGGAATTCCTCGCGAACGGTGCCGTCGGCGGCCTTGGTCCGGCTGTCGGGCTTTTCGACCCGCTCGTTGCCGCGCAGCTCGTACTTGAAGTCGGTCGGAGTGGCCGGCGCGGCCTGCGCCAAGGCAACGCCCGCCGGACCGGCGACCAGCCCGAGGGCGGCGGCAATCAACATGGTCCTGCGAATCATCACGAAACTCCTTCAACCGTGCGTATAGCACGACGAGGTGAACGGCGCCTTACATCGCGCGTTCAGCCGGCGAACGATGCGAGGCGGGAAAAATCGGCCGCATTCTCGCAGCCAACGACTGGCGCGCCGCCCGAGGTCACCCACACATGGGCCTTAAGCGCGCCGCCGCCGCCATTAGCACCATAGTGAAGCTCGTAGGCGAGGCCGCGGCGGCGCAGCATCCAGGCGGCGGCGAGGCCCTGTTCGAAGCATTTGGCGCGCCACGGGAGGCGGCGGCCCCAGGCAAGCACCGAGCGGCGCACCCAATAAATGGTTTCGGCGTCGGCCGGCGCGCCTTGCTGCGGCTGCTCGAGGCGATCGGCAAGGGTGCGGAACGGGCGCCGGCGGATTGCGAGGCTGGCGGCGGCGATGTCCCTGCCCGCCTCGGCCAGCAAGGCGAGCGGTGCGCGGCGGTCGCGATCGCGAGGGGAAAGGCGGCGTCCGGGCATCGCCGCGTTGTAGCCCCGATCAGGCGACTTGCGGAAGGTCCGCGATGAGTTCGCGGCAGCGGTAGCGATCGCGGATCTCGTGGTTGAAAAACTGGCCCTTGGACAAGGCCATGGCAAATCGCTCGGCGACGTTCGCGGGCACGCCATGATAGCGGTAGCGGCGGCCGCTGGTGAACAGCAGCTCGAGCTCCTCGCGCGCCGGGAGGTACCAGGCGCCACTGATCGCGGTACTGGTCATGGCCCAAGAACGCGCGACCGCGAAAATGGATTCGTGCGCGTGAATTTTTATGATTTCAGGCGGCGCAGGCACTAGCGGTGGGTGATGCCGAGACGCCGCCGACCCTCCGCTCCGCCGCTGCGCTTCTGGCCGAAGCGTCGCCGCGCGTGGCGCGGGGTGGGAACGGCGCGAACCTTGTCGCTGGGCGCGATCCTGTTGCTGATCTGGCCGACGCTCGACCCGGCGCTGGTCGAGCCGCCGGCCTTCCTGTCGACCGAACCGGAGCGGGTCGACCGCGACTTCACCATCTGCGGCCGGCAGCGCGGCCATGCCTGCGTGGTCGACGGCGACACCTTCCGGCTCGGCCAGCGGCGGATCCGGATCGTCGGCATCGATGCGCCGGAGACTCAAGGCCAATGCGCCGCCGAGCGCGCGCTCGCCCTGCGCGCCACCGAAGGCCTCCAGCGCCTGCTGAACCAGGGCCCGTTCACGATGACCGCCGGGCTCGACGACATGACCGACCGCTATGGCCGGGAGCTGCGGGTCGTCTCGCGCACCCGCCCCGACGGGACGCGCCAGTCGATCGCCGCGGAGATGCGCGATGCCGGCCTCGCCGCCCGCTATCTCGGCCGCAAGTCGGACTGGTGCTGATCCGGCGCGCGATTTAGGTTCACGGCCGTGACGACGCGTGCCTATTCCCCGCTTCACCGGCTCGGCCGGGCATTGCTAGCGCGCGGCGGGGCAAAGGTGCGCGGGACCGACTGGTGGGCGGTGCTGGTCGAGATTGCGATCGTCGTGCTCGGCATCCTTATCGCCTTCCAGCTCGACGCCTGGGCCGACCGCCGTGCCGAGCGCACGGCCGAGCGGCTGCTGTGGGCGCGACTTGCCGAGGAAGCGCGCGGCGACATCAACGCGCTCGACAATATCATCGGCGAGCATCTCGAAAGCGCCGAGAACTACCGGCTGCTGGCCGCGGCGTCCGCCGATCCCGCGCTGGCCGACGCCTATCGCCGCCGCGGCCGCGACGGTTGCAATCTGCTTCGCCTACCCGCGGTGCAGCGCCAGTCGAGCGGTGCAATCGGCCAGGCGGTCGGCGCCAGGATCGAGCTGATCCGCGATCCCAAGCTGCGCCGCGCGCTCCGCCTGGCCGACGCCAAGCGCGTGTTCTCCGACCGTCAGCTCGATTATTTCCGCGCCGCCTTCGACCGCTACGGCGAGCGCATCGAGCCGCACATGCGCTGGACCTTCACCCCCTCCGGCGCGGTCGCCTGCAGCGTCGACGTGGCGGCGCTCGCGGCGGATCGCGCGGCGGTCGGCCTGCTTCCCAAGCTGCACCGCGACCAGCGCACCTTCGCCCGCTACCGGGCGGCAGAAGCGCGCTCGCTGCGCTCGGTCGAGCGGCGCGCGTTGCGGCTGCTCGGGCGCGGGGACTAGCGGAGTATCGCCGCTTGCTCCGTGCGGGTTTCGGGAGCATCGCATCGGCATGAGCGAGGACGGGGACAATAGTCTGATCGCCCTGGACGGCCAGGAGGCGGAGAATTTCAACTTCGCCCAGGCGCTGTCGATCGCCGACGCATTGCCGATGGGCATGGCGTTCGTCGGCACCGACCACCGCTACCGCTTCGTCAACCGGGCGCTGGCCGACTTCTTCGACATGGAGCGCTCGGCGATGCTCGGCCGCTCGATGGACGAATTGCTCGGCGCCGAGGCGATGAAGCTGCGCGCGCCGATCCTCGCCGCCGCGCTGGCCGGCGAGCGGCAATTCTTCGTCGGCGAATATGAGCATCCGTCGCGCGGCCGGCTGACGGTCCAGTCCGACTATCTGCCCCAGGTGCGCGAGGACGGCAGCGTCAATGGCGTCGTCATCCTGGTCAACGACGTCACCGAGCAGCGCCTCGCGGAACGCGCGCTCAAGGAGAGCGAGGCGCGGTTCCGGCGGATCGCCGACAGCGCACCGGTGATGATGTGGGTGACCCGGATCGACCGCAGCCGCGATTTCGTCAACGACGCCTATGCCGAATTCCTCGGCGCCGGCCGCGAGGAGGCGCGGGCGCTCGACTGGCGCTCGCGAATCCACCCCGACGACGTCGACCGGGTGATCGCCGAAAGCCTTGCCGGCGAGGCCAGCGGCAAGCCGTTCACGCTCGAGGCGAGGTACCTGCGCCACGACGGCGAGTATCGCTGGCTGCGCAGCACCTCGCAGCCGCGCTTCGGCGCCGACGGCGAGCCGCTCGGCTTCATCGGCGCGGCGACCGACATCAGCTTCGCCAAGGAGGCCGAGCTCGAGCTTACCCGCCAGGTCGACGAGCGGACCAAGCAGCTCGCCGCGTCCGAAGCGCAGTTCCGGGCGGTGTTCGAGGCGGCGCTCGAGGTGATGGTGCTGCTCGAGCCGGACGGCACGGTGATCGCGGTCAACAACCGCCGCGAAAGCTGGCGTCACCCGCATCCGGCCGATTCGATCGGCAAGAAATTGTGGGACGCGCCCACGCTCTCCGCTTACCCGCATCACGCCAAGCTGATGAAGGCCGGGATTGCCCGGGCGGCCGGCGGCGAGATCTTCACCGCCGAGGTCAAGATGGAGCGCGCCGGCACGCCGACCTCGTTCCTCGACGTTTCGGTCCAGCCGGTGCGCGGTGATGACGGGGCGATCGCCTATCTGCTGTTCGAGGCGCGCGACATCACCGACCTCAAGAATGCGCAGGAGCAGCTCCGCCAGAGCCAGAAGATGGAGGCGCTCGGCCAGCTGACCGGCGGGATCGCGCACGATTTCAACAATCTGCTGACGGTCGTGGTCGGCGGGCTCGACATGATCTCGCGCGGGGTCGGTGACGAGCGGCTCAAGCGCTACGCCGACAATGCACTCGCGGCGGCCGAGCGCGGCGCCCGGCTGACCGCGCAATTGCTCGCCTTCAGCCGCGTCCAGCGCCTCGAAGTACGGCCGGTCGAGGTCGAGCAGTTGATCGAGAACATGCGGCCGCTGCTCGGCAATGTGCTCGGCAGCCGGATCCGCAAGCGGTTCGAGCTGGCCGCCGGGCCGGTGCTGGTGATGGCCGACCCGACCCAGCTCGAACTGGTCGTACTTAACCTGGCGATCAACGCCCGTGACGCCATGCCCGACGGCGGCACGCTGACCCTCGAGACCAGCCTCGCGCAAATCTCCGACGACGCCGAGCTCGAGGCCGGCGACTATGTCGCCTTGTGCGTTGGCGACACCGGCACCGGCATGCCGCCCGAGGTGCTGGCTCGCGCGTTCGAGCCGTTCTTCACCACCAAGGACGTCGGCAAGGGGACGGGGCTCGGGCTGTCGATGGTCTATGGCGTGGCCCGCCAGTCGGGTGGGACGGCGCGGATCGAAAGCACGCCGGGCGAGGGCACCCGGGTGACGATCTACTTCAAGCTCGCCAGCGGCGGCGCCGAGCGCAGCGCCGCCCGCGGCGAGCCCGGCGCGGCCGGGCGCGACGAGCAGGACATCGCCGTGCTGGTGGTCGACGACGACCCCGACGTGCGCGGCTTCGTCGTCGGCACGCTCGCCGACCTTGGCTATCGGGTCAGCGAGGCGGGCGAGGGCAAGGCCGCGCTCGAGCTGTTCGCGAAGAGCGAGTTCGACCTCGTCGTGCTCGACTATGCCATGCCGGGCATGACCGGCGACGAGGTCGCGGCCGAGATGCTCGCCCGGCGGCCCGAGCAGACGGTGCTGTTCATCTCGGGCTACAGCGAGACCGAGGCGATCCGCCGCGCCGCGCCCGACGCCGCGCTGCTCGCCAAGCCGTTTCGCGCCGATACGCTCGATGCCGCGGTGCGCCGCGCGCTCAGGCCGGGGAAAGAAGCCCGCGGCTGAGCGTTATTGCGGCGTGATGCTCGCTGCCACGCTCGCCTTGCTGCTCCAGTCCGCCGCCCCGGCGACCCCGGCCTCGGCTCCGTCGGGTGCGCCGTTCAATCCGCGCGCCAACGACCTGTTCCAGGCCGATCCGGTGCTGCGCGGCTGGGCGGTGCGGCAGTACGATTCCAACCGCGACGGCTGGCTGACGCTGTACGAGGCGCAGCCGGCGCTGGCCGCGTTCCGCGAGATTGCCGACGGCGACCGCGACGGGCGGATCACCACCGCCGAATATCGCCGCGCCAAGGAATATATCGCGGCCCGCTGGTAGCCGTAGGAGCTAGCCCGCCTTGCGCTGCTCGCCGAGGCCCCGGACCATCTGGTTGGCGCGCTCGTAGCTTAGCGGCCGGCCGAACAGATAGCCCTGGATGGTGTCGACCCCGAGGTCGCGCATGCGCTCGAAGTCCTCGGCCGTCTCCACGCCCTCGGCGCAGACGTTCATTCGGAAGCTCTTGGCGAGCTGAACGATCGACTGGATGATCGCGACATTCTCGGGCCGCGTGCCCGCCTCGCGCACGAAGCTGCCGTCGATCTTCAGCTTGTGGAACACGGCCTTGTTCAAATAGCCGATCGACGAATAGCCGGTGCCGAAGTCGTCGAGCGCGATGCCGACCCCGAGCGCGCGCAGGCGTTTCAGCGTATCGAGCGTGCCGTTCTCGTCGCCGAGGAACACGCCCTCCGTCACCTCGAGCTCGAGCCGGTTGCCGGCGACCCGGTAGCGCGACAGCGCCTGGCTGACGCAATTGGGCAGCGAGGGCATGATGATCTGCTTGGGCGAGATGTTGATCGCGACGGTGATCGGCTCGGGCCAGCTGGCGATCGCCCGGCACGCCTCGTCGATCACCCATTCGCCGATCGCGCCCATCAGGCCGGTTTCCTCGGCGACCGGGATGAACACCGGCGGCGGGATCAGCCCGCGCTGCGGGTGGTTCCAGCGGATCAGCGCCTCGAAGCCGATCAGACTCTGGCTCTTGGCGCTGACCAGCGGCTGGAACATCAGATGGAATTGCTTCGCCGCGAGGGCGTTGCGCAGGTCTGTCTCGAGCCGCACGCGGTCGTCCTGCTCGCTCTGCAGCTCGGCCGAGAAATATTTCGCCACCCCGCGTCCGGCGTCCTTCGCCTGGTAGAGCGCAAGGTCGGCCTTGAGGATGAGGTCGTCGACCGTCGCGCCGTCGATCGGCCCGAACGCCGCGCCGATCGACACGCCGATGCGGATTTCGGTCTGGTCGATCATATAGGGCTCGGCGACCGAGCGGATGATCGCGTCGGCGAGCAGCTCGACCTTTTTGCGGCTCTGCGCGTCGGTGACGACGATCGCGAATTCATCGCCGCCCATGCGCCCGACATGGCCGTCGGAGCCGACCTGCTCGACCAGCCGCTTTGCGACCGCCTGAAGCACGGCATCGCCCTTGGGGTGGCCAAAGGTGTCGTTGACCGGCTTGAACCCGTCGAGATCGAGGAACATGATCGCGCACGGCACATTCCCGGCGACCGCGCCGCGCAGCGCCTCGCCGAGCAACTGGCGGACACGGCCGCGGTTGGGCAGGCCGGACAGCACGTCGACGTTGGCGAGGTGGGTCAGCCGCTCTTGGGTGTGGCGGATTTCGGTGATGTCGCTGCCGACCCCGCGGAAGCCTTCGAAGCGGCCGGCGGTATCGACGATCGGATCGCCGGCGATCGACACCCAGCGGGTGCCGCGCGCGGTCTTGAGCTCCATCTCGAGCGCGTTGAATGGCTGCTTCTCGAGCAGGATCCGGCCGAGTTCGGCATTGCCGCCGAGCAGCGCCGGGAGCGAGTGGCCGAGCAACGCGCTGGCCGGTTTGCCGAGCAAGGCGGTCATGCGCGACGAAATGTAGGTCACCCGGTTTTCCGGATCGACCTGCCACAGCCAGCCGACTCCGCGCTGCTCATATTCCTGCAGCAGCAGCGAGGCGCTGGCGCTGGCCGAGCCGATATCGGCGTTGGTCTTCAACTGGCGGAAGGCCCAGCGCGCGACGGCGAATACGCCGAACAGCGCCGCGCCGAGGGTGAAGGCGATGACCAGCATGTCGAGGAACGGCAGCGATGCGCGCCCGGCGAACATCGCAAAGCACACCGCGGCCGTGAAGCTCGCCATCCACGCGGTGACGCAGGCCGGGACCACGACCAGGCCGAGCGCGGCGACCCCCAGGCCGGCGATAAGCGAGGCGGCAGTCGCCTGGGCAGCCCCGCCGAGCAGCGGGAAAGCGTAGAGCGGAAGGCTGAGCCACACTCCCGCGCGAAGCACCACCTCGCCGACCATCTGCACTTGCGGAACCTTGCGTCCGGAGCGGCCGACATGGGTGATCGCCTGGGTTCGGGCGAGGTGCATTGCGCCAAGGTTGAGCGCGATCACGGTGCCGGCCCACGCGAACGGCACGACATGGGGCAGGGCGGGCCACAACAGGCTCGCCATCAACAGCGCGGCGACGACGTTGGCGGCGGCGAAGATCGGCGCGAGATGAGCCCGGGCGATGAGCTGCGCGTCACGCAGCGGCGAAGCGTTGTCGTTACCCGGCTCGCTGGTCAGTGCGAGCGATTCGCCGCCCGGAAGGCGCGCGGACACCATGCGCTTGTATCGATCCGGTGCTTCGTACATTCGATTCCCGCCCTCGCGTCTTGCCAGCGGGGTAGCGCAAGAGGGTTTAGACGCGGTTAAATTCGGCCGCCGCGACGCCGGACGGAACGACAGCAAAAAGGCCCGGAGGATCGCTCCCCCGGGCCCGCTGTTTCTTGTCCCTCGGCCAGATTTAGCCGCGCTCGGGCTCCGGCGCCGGCGGCGGCGGGGGCGGCGGCGGCGGGCACGCCTCGGTCGCCAGGATCACCGACCCGTCGGGGCACGTCTGGGTGGCCGGCGGCGGGGGCGGCGGAGGCGGCGGGGGAGGCGGCGGGGGCGGCGGCGGAGCGACCTCGTCCGCGCCGAGGTTGAACACCAGGCTCGCCAGCAGCGAGTGCGACCTGAACCGGCCGGCGTCATACTCGATGAAATCGTCACCGGCGAACTGCGGCCCGAACTCCATCCGCGGTCCGACGAAATAGCGGTACTTGAGGCCGAGATCGATGTTCGAGGCGACCGCATAGCGAAGCCCGGCGATCAGCTGCCACGCCAGGCCGCTTTCCTTCGCATCGATCTGCGCGAACGGGGTCTCGATGTCGTTGAGGCGAACGCGGGCGATGCCGAGGCCGCCGCCGCCGTAGACGCTGAGGCCGTCCTGGTTGCCGAAGTCGATCAGCGCGTTGCCCATCAGCGACAGCACCTGGGCGTAGCCTTCGCCGCTCACGTCGGCGTTGACGCCGTCGAAGAATCCGCCCAGCTCGTCGACCGATGCGCGCTTGTAGCCGAGCTCGGCTTCGGCGCGGAACATGCCGAAATCGTAGCCGGCGATGATGTCGACGTCGAAGCCGTTCTCGAGCTCGATCTCGTAGGCATCGCTGATGTCGGTGAGATCGCCGTCATCGTCCTCGGTGACGTCGATGTCGATGTCGTCGGGGAACAGCAGGCCGCCTTCGACCCCGATATAGGCCTGGCCGTCACGGGCCGCGGCCGGAGCGGCGACCATCGCGGCGGCAAGCGCCGCCAAGCTGATATATTTCATCAATTTACCCTCTTTTGCGCGAAAATATGAGAAGTCTTGCCCCCTTAGGCGGAAATCGACGAGGGTTCCACCCGGTCGATTGACCTACGCCCTAATGGGCCGGGATGTGGGAATTATGACGACGACTGGCGACCTTGGCGCGATCGAGCAGCATCATCTGTTCCCCATTCCGTTGTTGCGCACGAACCTGCCCGATGCGGGTCCGCTCAATGCCGAGCTTTTGACGGAAATGCGGGCTCGCCGCGCCGCCGAGCCGGGCGTCGAGCGCTCCAACCGCCACGGCTGGCACAGCGCCCCGGATTTTTTCAAGCGTTCCGAGCCGGCCCACCGCCGCCTGGCGGAGGTGATCCGCAGGTTCGTTGGGCAAGTCACCGCCGACCAGGTTCCGCAGCTCCCGCCCGGCTTCGCGACCCACCTCGAGGGCTGGCTGAACGTCAGCCCGACCAACGCCATGAATGCCCCGCACGACCATCCCGGCGCGTTCTGGTCGGGCACCTATTATGTCGCCATGCCGCAGCCCGCGGACGCTCCCGATCAGCTGTCGGGCGCGATCGAATTCCTCGATCCGCGCGGGTCACTCGGCCAGGCCGCGCACATCCCGTGCGCGCTAACCTTGAGCCGGATCTGGCTGCGGCCGGCCGCCGGCACGCTGCTGCTGTGGCCCGCCCATCTGCGCCATTGGGTCCACCCCAACACCGCCGCTGAAGAGCGGGTCAGCGTCTCGTTCAACGCATTCTATGCGCCGGGCGCCGGTGCCGCCTCCGCAAAGCCGAGCTTGTCGACCGAATTATAGGTCACCGAATGGTAGGTCGGGCGGACCTTGGGGTAGATCCGCCGGGCGATCGGGACACCCCATGCCGGGTCCTTCGACAGCCCCTCGAACAGCGGCAGCACGAACTTGCGCCGGCCGAGCGAGGCGAGGAACCGCTCAAGCGTCGGCACCGCCGCGTCGTAGCGGTTGGCCACCGCCAGCTCGAGCCACGCCGCCAGCACCTCGTTGTTGGTCGCCCGGTTGAGTCCGAGCGCTTGGTCGAGCGCGTCGAGCCGGGCCTTGGGCAGGGTGCGCGGCAGGGCGTTGACGAAGCGCAGCCGCTCGGCCGTGTTCCAGCCCGCGAACGCGGCCGGCGGCGGGCCGCCGGCGGCGAACGCCGTCACCGCCTGATCGACCGCCGCGAACGCCGCAGGGTCGGGCTTCGCGACATTGTCGGGCAGGCCGGGCTGATAGACCCACTGGTCGAGCTTGAGCTTATCCTCGAGCGCCCGATCGCCCTTGATGAGCTGCGCGCGCAGGTCGGCGAGGAAGCGCGCCGAGGTCATCGGCTGGAACGCGTGGCGGTCGAAATAGGAGCGCAGATAGGCGTCCCACCGTTCGCGCCCCACCGCCTGCTCGAGCGTCCTCAGGAACACCGCGCCCTTGTCGTAGACGATGCCGCTCACCCCGCCGTCGGGTCCGCCGGCCTCGGGCGTCAGGTTGAGCCGAGTCGTCGGGCTGGTCGCGCCTTCCTCGGCCAGCGCCTTGGTGATCTCGTCGAAGCCGAGCGCGGCCTCCTGGGCGGCGCGCTGCTTGCCGTAGATCGCCTCCATGATGCGGTTCTCGAAATAAGAGGTGAAGCCCTCGTTGAGCCAGCTGTCGGGCCAGGTCGCGTTGGTCACCAGATTGCCTGACCAGCTGTGCGCCAGCTCGTGCGCGACCAGTCCGACCAGGCTCTTGTCGCCGGCCAGGAAGGTCGGCGTGAGGAAGGTCAAGGTCGGGTTCTCCATCCCGCCATAGGGGAAGGCCGGCGGCAGGACGATGACGTCGTAGCGGCCCCAGCGGTAGGGCCCGTAGAGCTTCTCGGCCGCTTCGACCATCTTCTCGGTGTCGGCCAGTTCCGCCGCGGCGCGGTCGATCATCGTCGGCTCGGTCCACACGCCGGTGCGCGGCCCGAGCTCGCGGAAGGCGAGGTCGCCGGCGGCGATGGCGATGAGATAAGGCGCGACCGGCTTGTCCATCTTGAAGCGGTAGGCGCGGCGACCGTCGCCGGCCGGCTCGCCGTCGGGGGTGAGCCGGTCGCCCGACATCACGACCTTGAGCGGCTCGGGCGCGCTGACCTTGGCGCTCCACGTCTGGCGCACGCCCGGGCTGTCCTGGGTGGGGATCCAGCTGCGGTTGAGCGTCGGCTGGCCCTGGCTGAACAGATAGGGCTGCTTTTTGCCCGCGGTCTGCTCCGGGCTCAGCCACTGCAACGCCTCGGCGTCGGCGCCCGAGGCGTAGTGGATGACGATCCGCTGCTCGCCGTCGCCGGGCAGGGTCACGCTGAGCGGCGCGCCCTTGGCCTCGTCGTTGGCGCCGAGCTTGAACTGGAGCGGCTGGCCGGCGGCGTCGGTGACCTTGGCGATCGCGAGGTTGCGGCTGTCGAGCACGACCTCGCGCACGCCCGGTTTGGCGATGACGTCGAGCGCGGCGGTGCCGCTGACCTTCTTGCCGGTGAAGTCGAGCGCCAGGTCGAGGTCGACATTGGCGACCCGCGCCTCGAGCGGCTTGGCATAGCTGTGCGTGTCGACCGCGTCCGGCGTATCGAGGATCGGAGCGACGATTCGCGTCCCTTCGCCTTCGGAGCGCGGAGCGTCGGCGGCCTGGCAGGCGGCCAGCAGGCAGGCGGCGGCGGCGGCGAGAACGGACAGTCGGAGCATTCGTGAACCCTCTTCTTGCGGTCGGCGGGCCTGTTAGCGCGCTTTTCCCGCGGTTGCGACTGGCGCTTGGGCTTGGCCCCGCGCTGGCCTATATCGACCGCGTGATGAACCGCAGTGGACCGGCTTGAGTGAACAAGGCTGGCGACATCGACATGTCGGTCGGCACGGCGCGGCCGCTCGCGGCGGGCGCGGCCCGGCCCAAGGGTCCGGCCAAGCCGATCCTCAAGGGCGTCGGTCTCGACGCGCCGTTCTTCTCGGACAAGAATCGCGCCTTCTGGGTGCTCCAGTCGATCGGCTGGGGCGGCTATTTCATTCTTCGCTCGCTGAGCGGCCTGGCCAATTCGATGGGCGCGATGTTCATCGTCCACGCGCTGCTGCTGACCGCCACCGGCTATTCGCTGACCCTGCTCATGGCGAGCCTGTTCCGCCGCTTGATCGCGATGCGCGTCTTGTGGACGATGATTCTGTCGTTCGGCACGGTGCTGGTCGCCGCCGGCACCTTCTCGGTGATCGAGACGTGGAGCTACGCCACCTTCCTCAAGCCCGACTATCAGCCGGCCGGGCTCGAATATCTCGGCGCCCTGCTGCTCGCCTTCGTCCTGCTGGTCGCCTGGTCGGCGCTCTATTACGGCATCAACTACTACCTGCTGCTCGAGGAGGAGATCGACCAGCGCGCCCAGCTCGAGCATCAGGCGTCGAGCGCCCAGCTGGCGATGCTACGTTATCAGCTCAACCCGCACTTCCTGTTCAACACGCTCAACAGCATCTCGACGCTGGTGCTGTTGAAACAGACCGAGCGCGCCAATGCGATGCTCGCGCGGCTGTCGTCCTTCCTGCGCTACACCCTGGCCAACGAGCCGACCGCCCAGGTGACGCTGGCGCAGGAGGTCGAGACGCTGAAGCTCTACCTCGAGATCGAAAAGATGCGCTTCGAGGACCGCCTTCGCCCGCACTTCCGGATCGACGCCCAGACCATCGGCGCGCGGCTGCCGTCGCTGCTGCTCCAGCCGCTGATCGAGAATGCGATCAAATATGCCGTCACCCCGAGCGAGACCGGCGCCGACATCTGGATCAAGGCCGAGCGCCAGGGCCGCGGGGTCCGGATCGAAGTCAGCGACAGCGGCGCTGGCACCAGCGCCGACCTCGCCTCGCACCCCTCGACCGGGGTCGGGCTGACCAACATCCGCGACCGGCTGGCCCAGGCCTATGGTCCGGCCCACGGCTTCACCACCCGGTCGAACGAAAATGGCGGGTTCAGCGTTATCGTCGATATCCCCTTCGACGGCCGCGCCGATTCCCAGTTCAAGGAGAGCGAATGACCATCCGCACGATCCTCGTCGACGACGAGCCGCTCGCCACCCAGGGGCTCCAGCTTCGGCTCCAGGCGCATGACGATGTCGAGATCGTCGCCACCGCCGCCAACGGGCGCGAGGCGATCCGCGCGGTCAAGACCAACAAGCCGGATCTCGTCTTCCTCGACATCCAGATGCCCGGCTTCGACGGCTTCTCGGTGGTCCAGGGGCTGATGGACGTCGAGCCGCCGTTGTTCGTGTTCGTCACCGCTTATGGCGAACATGCGGTGCGCGCGTTCGAGGCCCAGGCGGTCGACTATCTGGTCAAGCCGGTCGAGGAGGATCGGCTGGCGGCGACTCTCGACCGGGTCCGCCAGCGCCTTGCCGAGCGCCGCGGCGCGGAGGAGGCCGAGCGGCTCAAGGAAGCGCTCGTCGAGCACGCCCCCGAGGCCGCCGAGGAGCTGGCCGATGCCAACCCCGGCGACGCCCCGTCAGCCAACCGCTTCGAGAAGATGATCAACATTCGCGACCAGGGGCAGATCTTCCGCGTCGACGTCGACACCATCGAGCGGATCGACGCGGCCGGCGACTATATGTGCATCCAGACCGGCGACAATACGCTGATCCTGCGCGAGACGATGAAGGACCTCGAAAAGCGGCTCGACCCGCGCCGCTTCCAGCGAGTCCACCGCTCGACCATCGTCAATCTCGACCAGGTCCGCCAGGTCAAGCCGCACACCAACGGCGAATGCTTCCTGGTGCTCGACAGCGGCGCTCAGGTGAAGGTCAGCCGCTCCTACCGCGACGTCGTCGCGCGATTCGTCCATTGATCGAACGGCGCTGGCCCGCCGCCTCGCGCCACCATTAGGGAACGATGATGACCCACCACCGCTGGCTCGCAGCCGCCTCCGCTCTGTCGCTGCTCACCCTCGCCGCCTGCCAGGCCGCGAACGACCCCAACGCCGCCGCTCCCGCCAATGATTCGGCCGCGGCCGAGACCGTCGACGGCCTCGCCAAATTGGCGCGGATCGAGATGAAGCCGGACACCTCTTACCTCACCGCCGAGGAGCGCGAGGTAGTGAATCTGCTGATCCAGGCCGCCGGTTACATGAGCGAGATCTACAAGCGCCAGACGACGCCCGGTTACGACCAGCTGCGCGCCGAGCTTGCGGCGAAAAACGACCCGGCCCTGCTCGAGCGGTTCGACGCCTTCTTCGGCCCCTGGGATCCGGTCGCCGACAAGGCGCCGTTCTTCGGCGGCAGGCCGAAGCCGGCCGGCGCCGGCTTCTACCCGGCCGATCTCACCAAGGAGGAATTCGACCGCTATCTCGCCGCCAATCCGGGCGAGAAGGAAGCGCTGACCAGCCCCTATACGGTGGTCAAGCGCCAGGGCGCCAAGCTCGTCGCCGTGCCCTACAGCCAGGAATATAAGCAATGGCTCGAGCCCGCCGCCAAGCTGCTCGAGCAGGCCGCGGCGCGGACGACCAATGCCAGCCTCAAGAAATTCCTCACCCTGCGCGCGCAATCCTTCCGCACCGACGATTATTTCCAGAGCGAGCTGGCGTGGATGGACCTGAAGGACACGCCGATCGAGGTCGCGATCGGGCCGTACGAAGTCTACACCGACGAGCTCTATGGGCGGAAGACCGCGTTCGAGGCGTTCGTCACCCTGCGCGATCCCAAGGAGAGCCAGGCGCTCGACGTCTACAAGAGCGAGCTTCGCGGCCTCGAGCAGAACCTGCCGGTCGAGGACAAGTACAAGAATTTCCAGCGCGGCTTCGAATCGCCGATCGCGGTGGCCGACCAGGTCCACGGCGGCGGCGACAATGTGCCGGGCGTCCAGACCGTCGCTTTCAACCTGCCCAACGACGAGCGGGTGCGCGAGGCCAAGGGCGCCAAGAAGGTCATCCTGCGCAACGTCCTCGGCGCCAAATATGAGCGGATCCTGAGGCCGATGGCGTCGCTGACCCTGGTCGCCGACCAGGCCGGCAACGTCACCCAGCGCTACATGTTCATGGAAACGCTGTTCCACGAACTGAGCCACAGCCTCGGGCCGGGCAGCATCGTCGTCGGCGGGCGCAAGACCACCGTCGACCAGGAACTGAAGGAGCTCGCCTCGGGCCTCGAGGAGGCCAAGGCCGACGTCATGGGCGCGTGGAACGTGATGGCGATGATGGACAAGGGCATCTTGCCCAATGCCGAGCGCAGCCAGATCCGCGCAACCTATGTAGCCGGCCTGTTCCGGGCGATGCGCTTCGGCGTCGGTGAGGCGCATGGCAAGGGCGCGGCGATGCAATACCGCTATCTGCGCGACAAGGGCGGCATCGTGTGGGACGCCGGCGCCAAGCGCTTCCGGGTCGACGAGGCCAGGATCGACGGCGCGATCCGCGATCTGGTCGCCGACATCGTCCGCCTCCAGGGCAATGGCGACTATAACGGCGTCAAGGCGTTCCTCGATCGCTGGGGCAAGCTCGACCCCGAGGCCGAGGCGGTGCTGGCGACGATGAAGGACATCCCGACCGACATCCGCCCGATCTACCCCGAGCGCGTCTGATGGCCCGCGATTTCGCCACCTTCGCCGCGCTCCATGTGCCGGGCGATCCGATCGTCCTCTACAACATCTGGGACCCGGGCAGCGCGCTGGCCGTCGCCGCGGCCGGAGCGAAGGCATTGGCCACCGGCAGCCACCCGGTCGGGGACGCCTCGGGCTATGGCGACGCGCACAAAGTGCCGTTGCCCTATGTGTTCGACAACGCCCGCCGCATCCTCGCCGCGGTCGATCTGCCGCTCAGCGTCGATTTCGAGGGCGCCTATGCGACCGATCCCGGCGAAGCGGCGGCCAATGTCGCGGCGCTCAAGGACACCGGCGCGGTCGGCTGCAACTTCGAGGACCAAATGGTCGGCGGCGAAGGCGTCCATCCGGTCGAAGCCCAGGTCGCCCGCATCCGCGCCATCCGCACCGCGGTCGGCGACGACTTCTTTCTTAACGCGCGCACCGACCTGATGATCAAGGAACAGGACGACGGCGGCCTGATCGAGCGCGTCATCGCCCGCGGCAAGGCCTATGCGGACGCCGGCGCCTCGGGCTTCTTCGTGCCGCGCATCGCCGACCCGAAGGACATCGAGCGGGTCGTCCGCGAAGTCCCGCTACCGCTCAATGCAATCGCTTTTCCGGGCGCGCCCGACAAAAGGGTCTGGGCCGAAGCCGGGGTTGCGCGGATCAGCCACGGCCCGTTCCCGCACAAGGCGCTGATGGCGCAGCTGACGGAGATGGCGAGGGAAGCGATCGCCTGATTTTGCGCGGCCCTGGCGCCGGCTAGCGCTGCATGACGGTACTCGCCACATAAACCACGATCAAAATTGCGTAGCACAAGCCGTCGAGCCACGCCCGACGCGAGAAGAAAAGGATGGCGAGCGGACCAAAATAAACGCCGAGTTGCACCCAGGCCACTGCCGGCCAGAGCCAGAAGGTCAAGCCGATGAACCACGCCAACGTCGCAAAATTGGCCAGCGCGACGCCGAGCACCACCCATCGCTTGTTCGACCAATAATGTTCGTCGAGGTCCTCCCAATTCCCCGAGTGAACCGGAAACAGCAGCACGACGGCGATGTAATAACTCAGCGCGACGATCATCCCGGCGTAGATTGTTGCCGCGGTCACGCCGATGGCGCTGCGATGATCCCAGGCGTTGAACCAGAAGCTCGCCAGGTCGAGCAGCAGGAAGGCGGCCAGCGTCGGGGTCAGCCAGCCGAAGCGGCTCTCGCGGCGAACCACGATGGCATGGCCGATCCCGCCCGCGATCTGCGCCACGCACAGCCCGAGCAGCAGCCCGTAGAATGAGAAAAAGAACTCAAACGCGCTCATCGCCGCCCCCCGATGGACAGCGATCCCACGTCAGGTCCCGCGCCGCAATGGGGGTACACCTCTCAAACCGCGCGTGACCGCTTCAGGATCGGCCGCGGTGAAGTCTCACATCAGCACGCGCCGTCCATCCCGAGCCTTCGTCGAAGCCCGGCCCGGACCTGCGGCCACTCGTCGGCGATGATCGAGAAGATCACCGTGTCGCGCGAACTTCCGGTCCAGGTGATGCGGTGGTTGCGCAATATCCCTTCCTCGACCCCGCCGAGCTTGCGCACAGCGGCCCGGCTGCGCGCATTCGCGGCGTTGACGCTGAATTGCACGCGCCGGGCCCCGGCGTCGAAGGCGTGCCCGAGCATCAGCAGTTTGGCCTCCGGGTTGACTGCCGTTCCGCGCACCTCGGGGATGAACCAGGTGTAGCCGATCTCGACCGTGCGATGCGTCGGCTCGATGTCGAACAGGCTCGAGGTGCCGACCAGCCCCCCGCTCGCCGTGTCGATCGCCGCGAAGCCGATGCGCCCCGGAGTTTCGGTCAGCAGCCGCCAATAGTGGTCGAAATGCTCGCCCATCGCGGTGATGGACTGGATCGCCCAATTGTCCGGGTCCTGGTCGAGCGCGGCGCGCATCCGGGCGCGGTGGCCCTCGCTGACCGGTTCGAGCACGACATGCGCGCCGCGCAGGGGCCGGGCGACGATCTCCATCCAGCTACGCCGCCGCGCGCTTCTGCCATGGCCAGCGGAACGCCGGGCCGCTCTTGAGCACGCTCCGGCGGAACAGGCGCGCCGAGAAGCGGACGATGATCACCACCCACAGCAATTGCCAGGCCAGCGCGGCGAGGTGCGGCCACAACGTCCCGTCCTCCGCCGCGCGGGCGATCATCGCGTAGGGCGAGGACAAGGGGAACACCGCCGCCCCGATCGCCTCGGCGCTGGTCGGATCGCCGACGCCCAGCGTGGCGAAGCCGAACAGCAGCACCTGCGCCATCGTCACCGGCATCGACAGCGTCTGCACCTCGCGCACCGTCGAGGCCTGCGCGCCGATGCCAAGGAACACCGCTCCGATTAGCAGATAATTGGTGGTGTAGTAGAGGAAGCCGAGCGCAAGGAACACCGGCCAGCCGACCGCCGGCGGCGGCAGCGAGCCAAGTCCCTGGTCGAGGAAGAAGGCCGCTCCGATCGCGCCGGCCGTCAGCCACACGCTGATCCCGAGCAGGCTCATCGCCAGCATGGCGAACAATTTGCCAACGAAGATCGAATCGACCGGGACCGCCGCGGCGAGCACCTCGATGACCTTGTTCGATTTCTCCTCGATCAACTGGGAAAGCAGCATTCCGGCGAGGAACACGGTGAGGAAGAACACCAGGAATTGCCCGGCCCGGGCGGTGATCGTCCGGGCGAAGGCGAGCGAGCCGCCCGACCGGTCGGTGAGGCTGATCCGCACCGGCGGCCCGCTCGACGCCGCGGGGGTGCCGCGCTCGAGCCGCTGCGCCTCGTCGACGAACAAGGCGATCTGCTTGACCGTCCGACCGTCGGCATTGACCGCGCCGGTGAAGTGCGGCGCCTTGAGCCCGCCCTCGAGCACGCCGAGCACTTTCTCCTCCTCGGCGGCAAGCAGCCGATTGCGCTGCGCAGCGGTATCGCCCGCCGGAGCGACCTGCTTCAACAGCACCATCGGCCGCCCTTCCTCGAGCGGCGCGAAGCGTTTGCGCGCCGTGTCGAGCAGCGCGAATTCGGCCGGGGCGGCAATGACGGCCACTGTCGGCGGCGCCTCGTTGCGCTCGGCTCGCGCGCCGAGCCCGCCGAACAGGAAGCCGAACAGCAGCGGGATCAGCGGCCCTACAAGGAAGAACAGGAAGGTTTTGCTGAACACCGTCGCGGTGAAGTCGCGGCGGCCGACGACATAGGCCGAAGCCAGCGTTTCCTTGAGCGTCATCGTGCCGCCTCCGCCATGTCGCTCATCTTGCGCGCCGCCGCCTCGCCGGCGATCGCCACGAACGCGTCGTGAAGCCCGGGCCGCTCGATGCTCAGCGTCTCGATCCCGGCGTCGCCGTCGAGCAGCGCGCGAAGCAGCGGCTCGGGTCCGCTTTCGGGCAGCTCGAACGTCCACTCGCGGCCCGACTTGCGGGCCCCGGCCGGGATCGCCGAGCGCCACGCACCGTCCTCGGCGCGGGTGCGCAGATGGACGATCGGGCGCAGCCGGTCGCGCGCTTCGTCGACCGCGCCGTCGAACGCGACTTTGCCGCCGGCGATGATCGCGACCCGCTCGCACAATCGCTCGGCATGGGCGATGACGTGGGTCGAGAAGATCACCGTCGTCCCCGCCGCCGCTTCCTCGCGGATCAGATCCTCGAGTTTGGCCTGGTTGATCGCGTCGAGGCCCGAGAACGGCTCGTCGAGCACGATCAGCTTCGGCCGGTGGACGATGGTGCCGAGCAATTGCACGGTCTGCGCCATGCCTTTCGAGAGCGTGCGGATCGGCTTGTCGATCCACTCGCCGAGCTTGCGGCCCTCGAGCAGGCCCACCGCGCGCGACCGCCCGTCTTTGAGCGGCAGGCCCCGCAGCGCGCCCATGAAGGCGATCGCCTCGCGCGCCGTCATCGCCGGATAGAGGCCGCGCTCCTCGGGCAGGTAACCGACCTCGCGCGCCGCCTCGAGCGGCCGCTCCCGCCCGAGCAGCTGCCGCTCCCCGCTGTCTGGGTCGATGATCCCCAGCAGCATGCGGATGGTGGTGGTCTTGCCCGCGCCATTAGGGCCGAGGATGCCGTAGATCGACCCGGCCGGGACCGCGAGGCTCACCCCGTCGACGGCGCGGGTCTCGGCGAAATTCTTGACGAGGTCGTGCGCGGTGACGGCATGGTTAGCGGACATGGCCATTGTGCTAGGGCGCATTCGGTAAATGACAATGACCATCGAACAGGAAATTCGACAGAAGGCAGCCGAACTCGGCTTCGTCGCCTGCGGCTTCGCGCGCGCCGATGCCGCGCCCGACGCCGGCCCGCGCCTGCTGCGCTGGCTCGACGCGGGCCGCCACGGCGAGATGGGCTGGATGGAAGCGCGCAAAAGCGAGCGCGCCTCGCCGGCCGGCCTGTGGCCCGAAGCGCGCAGCGTCATCGCACTCGGCATGAGTTACGCCCCGGCGCGCGATCCGCTGGCGCTGGCGGGCGAGGGCGAGGTCGGCCGGATCTCGGTCTATGCCCAGGGTGGCGACTATCACAAGGCGGTCAAGAAGGGCCTCAAGGCACTCGCCCGCTGGCTGGTCGAGCGGGCCCCGTCCGAACTGAAAGTGTTCGTCGACACCGCGCCGGTGATGGAAAAGCCGCTCGCCGCCGCGGCCGGAATCGGCTGGCAGGGCAAGCACACCAATTTGCTCAGCCGCGAGCATGGCAATTGGCTGTTCCTTGGCATCATCTACACCACGCTCGAGCTCCAGCCCGACGCGCCCGGCCGCGACCATTGCGGGAGTTGCGCGCGGTGCATCGCCGCCTGCCCGACCGGCGCCATCACCGCCCCGCGCGAGATCGATGCGCGGCGCTGCATCTCCTACCTCACGATCGAGCTCGCCGGCCCGATCCCGCACGAATATCGCGCCGCGATCGGCAACCGCATCTACGGCTGCGACGACTGCCTCGCGGTGTGCCCGTGGAACCGGTTTGCCGAGGACGCCGCCGCCAATCGCGCCTTCCTGCCGCGCGCCGAGCTCGCCGCGCCGCGCCTCGCCGACCTGCTCTCGCTCGACGATGCCGCCTTCCGCGCCATGTTCGCCGGCTCGCCGATCAAGCGCATCGGCCGCAACCGCTTCATCCGCAACTGCCTGGTCGCCGCCGGCAACAGCGCCGCCCCGGACCTCGTGCGCGCTGTCGCTCCGCACCGCGCCGATCCCGACCCGGTCGTCGCCGAAGCCGCTGACTGGGCGCTCGCTCGGCTCAGCGCATCATCGTGAGGCAGGTCGCCAGGGGCAGATCGTCGCCGCTCGGCCGCCGCGCATCGACATGCGTCACCCGCTCGACCCCGCCGCCGGCACCCGCGGGATACAGATAGGCGTCGAGCACGCAGCCGTTCGCGACCCACTGCAGCTTGGTCCCGCTGCCTTCCTTGATCGTCAGACGCGGCGCGCCGAAGCGCTGACCCAGCTCGGCCGCGCTCAAGCCGACCAGCTCGCCCGTCGGCCGCGGGACCGTGACCGGCGCCCGCACCGGCTCCACCGCCGGAGTCCGCGCGCAAGCGGCGAGGAGGAGGCTAGTCACCAAGATAACCGAAAGGCGCATCTCTTGCTCCGTCGCCACAGCGAAGGCTGGGGCCCATGTCCTTGCCTTGATGCACCACCGCCGGGCATGGATGCCAGCCTTCACCCGAAATTCGGGTGAAGTTTATCCTGAGCGACGCCGCAGGCGCCGTCGAAGGGCTGGCATGACGGTTGAATAAATCGCACCGTCTAGCTAGCGCCCCGCGACTTTCCCCGCCCGACAGGACCCTCCATGACCCAGCCCCGCTTCGACGTGCTCGCCATCGGCAATGCGATCGTCGACGTCATCGCCGATTCGACCGACGCCTTCCTCGCCGAACAGGGGCTCGACAAGGGGTCGATGCGGCTGATCGACCAAGCCGAAGCCGTCCGCCTCTACGGCGCGATGGGGCCGGGGCGCGAGGTCAGCGGCGGCTCGGCCGGCAATACCGCCGCCGGGCTTGCGGCGCTCGGCGCGAAAGCGGCCTTCGTCGGCCAGGTCGCGGACGACGAGCTTGGCGCGATCTATCGTCACGACATCACCGCCGCCGGAGTCGACTTCCTGGTCGATCCGCGCTCCGACGTCGGCGCCACCGCCCGCTCGCTGATCCTCGTCACGCCCGACGCCCAGCGCACCATGAACACCTTCCTCGGCGCGGCGCAGATGCTCGATGCGCGCGATATCGATCCCGCCGCCATCGCCGATGCCGCGATCCTCTACCTCGAAGGCTATCTGTGGGATCCGGACGTGCCGCGCGCGGCAATGGTGAAGGCGATCGACGCCGCCCGCGCCGCCGGCCGCAAGGTCGCCTTTACACTGAGCGACACCTTCTGCGTCGATCGCCACCGCGACGGCTTCTGGAAACTGCTCGACGACGGCCGCATCGACATATTGTTCGCCAATGAGGCCGAGGCGCTGGCGATGGCCGGGACCGACGACATTGAGGCGGCCAAGGCCAGGCTCGCCGCCGCCGTGCCGCTGCTGGTTGTCACCAAGAGCGAGCGCGGCGCGTCGGCCATTGCCGGTAGCGAGCGCGCCGACGTTCCCGCGGAGCCGATCGAGCGCCTTGTCGACACCACCGGTGCGGGCGACCTGTTCGCCGCCGGCTTCCTCGCCGGCCAGGCCCGCGGGCTCGGCCTCGAAGCGTCGCTCAAGCTCGGCGCGATCGCCGCCGCCGAAGTCATCCAGCATTATGGCGCGCGGCCGGAGAAGGACCTCAAGGCCCTCGCCGGCGATCTCCTCGCCTGACGCAAAAAGGGGCGGCGCCCATCGGCACCGCCCCTCTTAGTCTGCGCGGACCGGCGTCTAGTCGCGCTTGGTCACGTCCTCGCCGCCGACTCCGGCGACTTCCGGCGCCAGCCTGTCGACCTCGGCCTCCGGCACCTCGATGATGCCCTTGCCGAGATGGCTGCTGCGCCGGCTGTAACCGAAGTAGATCAGCACGCCGACGGCGGTCCAGATCGGCAGCACAAGCATCGCCGCGGTGGGCAGGTTGAGGAACAGGAACAAGGTGCCGAGCATCGTCAGCGGCCCGATGATCGCCAGCGCCGGCACCTTGAACGGCCGGTTGCGGTCCGGCGCCTGCTTGCGCAGCAGCATCACCGCCACCGCCACCATGAAGAACGCGTAGAGCGTCCCGGCATTGGCGATGTCGGCTAGCTGCCCGACCGGCAGGAAGGCCGCGGCCACCGCCACCACCACGCCGGTCAGCGCGGTCACGACGTAGGGCGTGTGCCAGCGCGGGTGGACCTCGGCGAGCTTCTCCGGAAGCAGGCCGTCGCGGGCCATGACGAAGAAGATGCGGGTCTGGCCGAACAGCAGGATCAGGATCACCGACGGCAAGGCCAGGAAGGCGGCGATGCCGAGCGCGTTGCCGATGCCCGAGAAGCCGATCTGGCGAAGCACGTGCGCCAGCGCCTCGTTCGAACAGACCAGGGCCTCGGCATGCTGCGGCATGGCGCACTGGCGCGCCAGCTCTTCCGATCCGGCCGGGAACGGCACGCCGCCCGGGCCCATGATCGGCTGGCCGCCGATGGTGCCGATCGCGCCTGCCGCGACCAGGATGTAGAAGACGGTGCAGATCAGGAGCGACCCGATCAGCCCGATCGGAACGTTGCGCTGCGGGTTCTTGGTTTCCTCCGCCGCGGTCGAGACCGCGTCGAAGCCGACGTAGGCGAAGAAGATCGTCGCCGCCGCCCCGACCGCGCCCACCCCGGTGCCGAAGCCGCCGAAGATCCCGGCCGGAAGGAACGGGTTGAACTTGTCGGGGTCGAAATAGGCGCTGGTCAGGGTGAGCCCGATGAACGCGGTCAGCGCCGCGATCTTGATCGCCACCAGCACCGCGTTGAAGCGCGCGCTCTCCTTGGTGCCGATCATCAGCAGCCAGGTCATCAGCAAGGCGATGATCAGCGCCGGCAGGTTGATCAGCCCGCCCTCCGCGCCGCCCAGCGCGAGCGGCCCGGCGCGCAGCGCGGCCGGCAGCTCTATGCCCAGGAACTCATTCAATATCGTACCGGTGAAATAGCCCGACCAGCCGACCGACACGGCCGAGGCGGCGATGGCATATTCCAGCACCAGCGCCCAGCCGACCGTCCAGGCGAGGAACTCGCCCATCGTCGCATAGCTGTAGGTGTAGGCCGAGCCCGCAACCGGGATCATCGCCGCGATTTCGGCGTAGCACAAAGCCGCGACGATACACACCAGTCCGGCGATGATGAACGCCAGCATCAGGCCCGGTCCGGCCTTTTGCGCGCCGGCCGCGGTCAGCACGAAAATGCCGGTGCCGATGATGCAGCCGATCCCGAACAGGGTCAGCTGGAATGCGCCCAGCGTGCGCTTGAGCGACTTCTTCTCGGCCGTCGCCAATATGGCGTCGAGCGGTTTCACGCGGTCGAGTAACATGTGCGTCCCCTTGGTCGATGGCGTGGGTACGTGCCCGAACGCCTTTGCTCCCTTGTGGCGCGGGAGCCTAGCGGCCTTTGCCGGGTGCGCAATCGCTAAAATGCCGCCGCGACGGCGCCTAGCGCGCGAGCATCGGCCCCAGCGGCTCGCCGCCAAGCAAGTGCAGGTGGAGGTGACCGAATTCCTGGCCGCCGCGCTGGCCGACGTTGGCGATCAGCCGATAGCCCTTGGCGTCGGCCCCGGTCGCCCGCGCCGCATCCCCGGCGGTGCGCACCAGGTCGGCGATCTCGGCGTCCGAGGCGTTGGCCGAGAAATCGTCCCAGCTGACATATTTGCCGCGCGGCACGATCAGCAAATGCACCGGCGCCAGCGGGTTGATGTCGTGGATCGCGATGCTGTGCTTGCTCTCGACCACCTTCTGGCTCGGCAGTTCGCCGCTGACGATGCGCGCGAAGACGTTGCCCTCGTCATAGGGCAGCTTGTGGTCGATCGGCATCGCGTCGCGGCTCCGTTGTTCGCTTGACCGTGTGCGGCTTATGGCTACCACGAAGTCATGAGCGATAGCACGCCCGAAAGCCTGATTCCGTATGACGAGATCGTCCAGGAGGCGCTGCGCGACGTGGTCGGGCGGGTGCTGTCGGAGGTCGAGAGCTCGGGCGGCCAGCTGCCCGGCGGCCACCATTTTTACATCACCTTCGAAACCCGCGCCGCCGGCGTGTCGATCCCCAAGCACCTGTCCGAACGCTTTCCGGACGAGATGACGATCGTCATCCAGCACCGCTTCTGGGATTTGAAGGTCGGCGACGACCAATTCTCGGTCGGCCTGTCGTTCGGCGGCGTGCCCTCGACTTTGGTCGTGCCGTTCGGCGCGGTCACCGAATTCGTCGACCCGGCGGTCGATTTCAGCCTCAAGTTCCAGGCCAATGCGCCCGAGCCGCCCGAGGACCATGACGAGCCCGACAACGATTCGCCCGAGGTTGCGGTCGACGACGGCTCCAACGTCGTGTCGGTCGATTTCACGAAGAAGAAGTGACCGCGCCTCTCAGGCCGTTCGTCCTGAGCTTGTCGAAGGACTGCTTTCTCTTCTAACCGCTACAAGGACAGGGCTTCGACAAGCTCAGCCTGAACGGTAGAGAAAGCGAGACATGGCCAACCCAAGCCGCACCGAAAGCGACAGCTTCGGCGAGATCGAGGTCCCCGGCGACAGCTATTGGGGCGCCCAGACCGAGCGCTCGATCGCCAATTTCCCGTTCGGCGAACGCGAGCGCATGCCGCTTGAGCTGGTCCGCGCGCTGGGCTTCGTCAAGCAGGCCGCGGCACGGGTCAATGCTCGCCTCGGCCTGATCGAGCCCGACATGGCCGAGGCCATCCAGCAGGCCGCCGGCGAGGTCGCGCGCGGCGATCTCGACAGCCAGTTCCCGTTGGTCATCTGGCAGACCGGCTCGGGCACCCAGTCGAACATGAACGCCAATGAGGTGATCGCCGGCCGCGCCAACGAGAAGCTCGCCGGAACCCGCGGCGGCAAGTCGCCGGTCCACCCCAACGATCATGTCAACAAGGGCCAGTCGTCCAACGACAGCTTCCCGACCGCGATGCACATCGCCGCCGGGATCGCGCTCTATCGCCGTCTGCTTCCGGCGCTCGAGCGAATGCACGACCGGCTGGCCGACCAGGCGCAGCGCTGGGATTCGATCGTCAAGATCGGCCGCACCCACCTTCAGGACGCGACCCCGCTGACGCTCGGCCAGGAATTCTCCGGTTATGCGGCGCAGATCGCGGCCAATCTCGAGCGCATCCACGGAGTCCTGCCGCGGGTGATGATGCTGGCCCAGGGCGGCACCGCCGTCGGCACCGGTCTCAATGCGCCGAGGGGCTTTGCCGACGCCTTCGCCAAGGAAGTCGCCAACCTCACCCAATTGCCGTTCGCCTCGGCGCCCAACAAGTTCGCTGAACTCGCCGCGCACGATACTTTGGTCGAGCTGTCGGGCGTGCTCAACACCATCGCCGTGTCCTTGAGCAAGATCGCCAACGACATCCGCCTGCTCGGCTCCGGCCCGCGCTGCGGACTGGGCGAGCTCAAGCTTCCCGAAAACGAGCCGGGCAGCTCGATCATGCCGGGCAAGGTCAACCCGACCCAGTGCGAGATGCTGACGATGGTCGCCGCCCAGGTGATGGGCAATCATGTCGCCTGCACCGTCGGCGGGCTTCAGGGCCATATGGAATTGAACGTGTTCAAGCCGCTGATCGGCGCCAACGTCATCCGCTCGATCAATTTGCTCAGCGTCGGCATGGAAAGCTTCGTGGAGCGCACCCTCGACGGGCTCGAGCCGGATGAGGCGCGCATCTCCGAGCTGATGAACCGCTCGCTGATGCTTGTCACCGCGCTCGCTCCGGAGATCGGCTACGACGATGCCGCGGCGATCGCGAAGCATGCGCACAAGAAGGGCATGACGCTGAAGGAAGCCGGCCTCGACCTCGAGCTGGTCGACGCCGAAACCTTCGACCGGGTGGTCAAGCCGGAGACCATGCTCGGACGCTGACACATGGGGAGAAGCCGATGAACCGCCGTGCAATTCGTTGGGCCGCGCTCGGCGCGACCGTTCTGATGATGGCCGGCTGCAGCAGCGGCCCCGCGCCCGCGCCGCGCTCCTCGGCGCCGTTTGTCCTTCCCAGCGCCGCCGCCGCGCTCACTCCCGCGGTCTATATGCAGCTCGCCAGCAGCGCGAGCCTGTTCGCGGTGCGCGCCTCTGAACTGGCCGCCGAGCGTGCGCGCAGCGGCGCGGTCCGCTCCGCCGCCCAGTCGATCGTCCGCGACCAGACCGGGGTCGCGGCGCAATTAAGCTTCGCCGGCCGCCGCCTCGAACTATTGCCCAGCGCTGTGCTCGGTTCGGCCGAAGCGGCCGAGCTCGATCGGCTGCGCGCCTCGGGCGACTTCGACAGCGACTATCGCCGCGCGGTTGCCGCAGCGCTCGCCCGGGCGCTCGACGCGCACCAGACCTTCGCCCGCTCCGGGCCCAGCCCGACGCTTCGGCCGGTCGCCCAGATGGCCGCGCCGGTCACTCGCCGCAACCTCGACTCGCTGCGCCGCTAGGGACCCGGTCCGCTAGAGCTTCCAGTTGAAGCGGGCGCCGATCGTGTCGAGCCCGGGGTTCTGACGGCCGAACAGCCCGCCGTGGCTCAAATGCACCCAGCTTGCTTCGACGCTCATCCGCTCGTTGATTCGGGTGCCGATCGCCAGCTCCGGCTCGAACAGGATCCGGCTGCCGAATTCGATCCGGCTGTTCCCCGGCTGGTCGGTGTTGCGCGCCGAACCGCTATGAACGGCTAGTCCGAGGCCCGGCCGGACATAGACCCGCTGGCCGAACGTCCAGGCGAAGCCGGCCGCCAGGAAATGGGTGTCCCCGGCCGAGTTCAGCGATCCGAACACATAGGGCTGGGCGCCGTTCTCGCCGCCGATCGGGTCGCCGCGGTAGCCCGCCTGGAGGTCGATGCCGCCTTCGGGCGATCCGCCCAGGGTCAGCGGCGTATCGACTCCGTGAACGTACAGCCCACCGAACACTTCCCCGGCCTGCGCCGGTGCCGCCGCCGCCAGCAGGGCGATCGCTGCGAATATTGCTTTCACTCGGCCAACTCCTTGGAATTCCGGCGTTTCATGCACGATCCCGGGCGGCTCGTCACGCCCTCGTTTGCCACTCGGCGACCGCCTCGACCGGGGCGACCAGCATCAGCACGTTGAGCGTCAGATTGTCGCGCACCGCGACCAGCGCCGTGAGCTCGAGCGCGATCACCGCCACCACGCTCACCCACAACGGCGCGAAGCGCGCGGCGACAAATCCCAGCGCCATCATCGCCACGTCGCTCATGCTGTTGACGATGCTGTCGCCCGTATAGCCCAGCGCCATCGTCGCCTCGCGATATCGGTCGATGATCAGCGGCGTGTTCTCGACCAGCTCCCAGCCGATCTCCACCGCCAGCGCGGCGACGAACCGCGCGCCCCGGCTCCAGCGCGGCCACAGCTTCCACGCGATGGCATAGAACAGGATTCCGTGGATGACGTGGCTCGGGCTGTACCAGTCGGCCAGCATCTGGCTCTGCTCGGGCCCGACCTGGCCCCACAGGTCGAGGTGGCCGCATGCGCACAGCCACGGCCGGCCCATCGCCATCAGCGCCGCCGCCGCGCCGATGACCAGCGCGATGCTCGCCGCGATCCATGCCCGTTGCCCCATCGCCCCGGCTTAGGCAGCGCGCGCGGGCTTGCCAATCGCCGCGCCACGAGTGATCACCCGCGCCATGTTGCGCTTGTTCGGACCCGGTTGCCCGATCGCCCCGATTGCCGCGGCGGACCTCGCCGCCGTGCCCGAGGGCACGATCTGGCTCGACCTCCTCAACCCGACCGAGGCCGAGGAGAAGCTCGCCGAGGCCGCGCTCGGCCAGAATATCCCGACCCGCGAGGACCTCGAGCAAATCGAGCCGTCGAGCCGCCTCTACGAGCAGGGCGGCGTGCTGTTCCTCACCGCCGCGGTGATCGACGGCATCGAGGAGGGCCACCCGACCGCCGACCCGATCGGCTTCATCCTGTCCGACAAATTGCTCGTCACCGTCCGCTACATCGACCCCGACCCGTTCCTGCTGCTCGCCGAGCATCTCTACGGCGAGCCCGAGACGGCCAGGAACCCGCTCAACGTCCTGGTCCAATTGTTCGACACCATCGTCGACGAGCTCGCCGACCAATACGAACATGCCGGCGCCGAGGTCGAGAAACTCTCCTCCCGCGTGTTCGAGCGCAATCTGAAGCGCCGCGACAAGGAGACCCACACCGAGCGGCGGCTCGAGGCGATCCTGCTGCGCATCGGCCAGGTCCAGCGCCTGCTCGCCGAGATCCGCCAGTCGACCGTGTCGATCAGCCGGATGATGGTGTTCTTCGCCAATTGCGGTCCGATCGAGCGCGGCAATTACCGTGCTCGGGTCGACAGCTTCAACGCGGATCTCAAGGCGCTGGTCGATCACAGCGCGTTCCTCAACGACAATCTCACCTTCCTGCTCGACGCCAGCCTCGGCCTCATCAGCCTCGAGCAGAATGCGGTGATGAAGGTGTTCTCGGTGTTCGCCGTCATCTTCATGCCGCCGACCCTCATCGCCGGCGTCTACGGCATGAACTTCGAGCGCATGCCGGAGCTCGGCTGGATCTACGGCTACCCGATGGCGCTCGGCCTGATCCTCGTCAGCGCGGTCGTCCCCTACCTCATCGCGCGCAAAAGCGGCTGGTTATAGCCTGAGCCGCCGAGCGCAGTGACGCCGGCGCCGCAGGCGCCGCCGGAACAGCGCGCAGAGACGGCGCAGGCCGGCCAGCCTGCCGCTTCAGCGGACAGGACTGACGGCGCGGATTTACTCCGCGCCGGCCCGTGCGCCTTTGCCCTCTTCCGCCTTCCTTGCTAGGGCGCGCGCAACTTTCGCGCGGGTCAGCGCGATACTACAGACAGAGGACTTTCGATGATCCCGACCGGCCAGGACAGCCTTTCCACGCGCTCGACCCTGGAGGCCGGGGGCCGCACCTACGCCTATTACTCGCTCGAGAAAGCCGGCGCCCGCCTCGGCGACCTGTCGCGCCTGCCGTTCTCGATGAAGGTCCTGCTCGAGAACCTGCTGCGCTTCGAGGACGGCGTCACCGTCACCCTCGACGATCTCCAGGCGATGGCCGACTGGCTGAAGGAACGCCGAATCAACCGCGAAATCCAGTACCGTCCGGCGCGCGTGCTGATGCAGGACTTCACCGGGGTCCCCGCGGTGGTCGATCTCGCCGCCATGCGCGACGCGATGAAGAGCCTCGGCGGCGATCCGCAGCGGATCAATCCGCTCGTCCCGGTCCACCTCGTCATCGATCACAGCGTGATGGTCGACGAGTTCGGCACGCCGCGTTCGTTCGAGCAGAACGTCGCGCTCGAATATCAGCGCAATGCCGAGCGCTACGAATTCCTCAAATGGGGCGCGACCGCGTTCGATAATTTCAAGGTCGTGCCGCCCGGCACCGGCATCTGCCACCAGGTCAATCTCGAACATATCGCCCAGACGGTGTGGACCTCGCCGGACCAGGACGGCGCGGAGGTCGCCTACCCCGACACCCTCGTCGGCACCGACAGCCACACCACGATGGTCAACGGCCTTGGCGTGCTCGGCTGGGGCGTCGGCGGGATCGAGGCCGAGGCGGCGATGCTCGGCCAGCCGGTCTCGATGCTGATCCCCGAAGTGGTCGGCTTCCGCCTCGACGGGTCATTGAAGGAAGGCATTACCGCCACCGACCTCGTCCTCACCGTCACCCAGATGCTGCGCGCCAAGGGCGTGGTCGGCCGTTTCGTCGAATTCTACGGCCCCGGCCTTGACCACCTCAGCCTCGCCGACCGCGCGACCATCGCCAACATGGCGCCCGAATATGGCGCGACCTGCGGCTTCTTCCCGATCGACGAGCGGACCATCGATTATCTCAAGCTCACCGGCCGCGACGAGGCGCGCATCGAGCTCGTCCGCGCCTACGCCAGGGCGCAGGGCATGTGGCGCGACAGCGGCTCGCCCGATCCGCTGTTCACCGACACGCTCGAGCTCGACATGGCCTCGGTCGAGCCCTCGCTTGCCGGCCCCAAGCGCCCGCAGGACCGGGTCCGTTTGAGCGAAGTCGACGAGCTGTTCAACGCCGAGCTCGAAGGCACCTACAAGAAGACCGGCGCCGATCCGCGCGCGGCGGTCGACGATGCTGACTATGAGATCGGCAATGGCGACGTGATGATCGCCGCCATCACCTCCTGCACCAACACCTCCAACCCCAGCGTACTGGTCGCCGCCGGCCTGGTCGCCCGCAAGGCGCGCGAGTTCGGGCTCGAGCGCAAGCCGTGGGTCAAGACCAGCCTCGCCCCGGGCAGCCAGGTGGTCACCGAATATCTCGACGCCTCCGGCCTCAGCGCCGATCTCGATTCGATCGGCTTCAACCTCGTCGGCTACGGCTGCACCACCTGCATCGGCAACAGTGGCCCGCTCGCGCCGCCGCTCTCCAAGGCGATCGCCGACAACGATTTGGTGGTCGCCTCGGTCCTCTCCGGGAACCGCAATTTCGAAGGCCGCGTGTCGCCCGATTGCCGCGCCAATTATCTCGCCTCGCCGCCTTTGGTCGTCGCCTATGCCTTGTTCGGCACGGTCAAGTCGGACATCACCAAATGCCCGATCGGCCAGTCGCGCGACGGTACCGACATCTATCTCAAGGATTTGTGGCCGTCGAACGACGAGGTGCGCAGCCTGATCGACGCCCACGTCCACAGCTCGATGTTCCGCGAGCGCTACGCCGACGTCTATCGCGGCGACGATCGCTGGCGCGCGATCGAGGTCACCGGCGGCGACACCTATGCCTGGCCGGCCGGCTCCACTTATATCGCCAACCCGCCCTATTTCGAGGGCATGACCATGACCCCGCGCCCGCTGAC
The DNA here is from genome assembly GCF_003499275.1 of Sphingomonas mesophila. Taxonomy (GTDB): domain Bacteria; phylum Pseudomonadota; class Alphaproteobacteria; order Sphingomonadales; family Sphingomonadaceae; genus Sphingomicrobium; species Sphingomicrobium mesophilum. The sequence continues at coordinate 2,217,240 of NZ_QWDF01000001.1, forward strand.
GGATGTCACCGGCGCCCGGGCGCTGGCGGTATTCGGCGATTCGATCACCACCGACCACATCTCGCCGGCCGGGGCGATCAAGCTCGACAGCCCGGCCGGGGCCTATCTCACCCAGCACCAGGTCGCCCGCGCCGACTTCAACAGCTACGGCGCGCGGCGCGGCAATCACGAGATCATGATGCGCGGCACCTTCGCCAACATCCGCATCCGCAACCGCATGCTGGCCGGGGTCGACGGCGGCATCGAGGGCGGAATGACCCGCGGCCCCACCGGCGAGGTCCTGCCGATCTACGACGCGGCGATGGCCTGGCAGCAGCAAGGCACGCCGCTGATCGTCATCGCCGGCAAGGAATATGGCACCGGCTCGTCGCGCGACTGGGCGGCCAAGGGCACCGTCCTGCTCGGCGTGCGCATGGTCATCGCCGAAAGCTTCGAGCGCATCCACCGCTCCAACCTCGTCGGCATGGGCGTCCTTCCGCTGCAATTCGCCGACGGGGAAAGCGCCGCGACCTACGGTCTCGACGGCAGCGAGACGTTCGACATCGCCGGAATCGCCGCGCTCGAGCCGCGCCAGGACGTCGCGCTCCACGTCACCCGCGTCAATGGCGAGAAACTGACCATCACCGCGCGCTGCCGGATCGATACCTACAACGAGCTCGAATATTTCCGCTCGGGCGGGATCCTCCACTACGTCCTTCGAAACCTCGCCGCGTGATTGAGGTCGCGTGCCATTGCGGCGCTGTCCGGCTGACGGTGCCGCGCGCGCCGGACGAGATCCTACAGTGCAATTGCTCGGTCTGCCGGATGAGCGGCTTCCAGGGCGTCTATTATCGCGCCGGCGAGGTGACGGTGACCGGCGCGCTCGATGGCTACGTCCGAAGCGACCTGACCGACCCGTGCATGACCATGTGGCGCTGCGCGACGTGCGGCATTCTCACCCACTGGACCCTGCTCGACGACTGGCCTTACCCCGACATGCCCAAGCCCGACCGGATGGGCGTCAACGCCCGCCTGTTCCCGGCCGAGCTCACCGACGGGCTGCCGGTCCAGCACAATGACGGTGCCAGCCAATGACCCTCGACATCCTGATGGAAGTGGTCGGCTGGATCGGCGCGATCCTGATCCTCGGCGCCTACGCGCTGCTGACCGCCGGCAAGGTCGACGCCAGGAGCCCGTCCTACCAGCTGATGAACGTCGTCGGAGCGGCCGGCTTCATCGCCAATTCGGGCTGGAACGGCGCTTGGCCCTCGGCTGTCCTCAACATCATCTGGGTCGGCATCGGGATCGCGGCATTATGGCAAATCGGGCGGCGGCGTTCATCGACCTGAGCCATGCCGTCGAGCATGGCATGACGACCTATCGCGGCCTGCCGGCGCCGCACATCTGCGACTTTTGGACCCGCGAGCAGTCGGCCGCTAATTACGACGACGGCTCCTCGTTCCACATCGGCCGCATCGACGTGGTCGCCAACACCGGCACTTATGTCGACGCGCCGTTCCACCGCTACGCCGACGGCGCCGACCTCGCCGACCTGCCGCTCGAATCGCTTGCCCACCTCGACGGTCTGGTCATTCGCTGTCCCTACGAGCGCGGGCTGGCGGTCGACGTCGCCGCCTTCGACGGCCGCGACGTGCGCGGCAAGGCGGTACTGGTCGCCACCGGCTGGGATCGGCACTGGCGCACCGACGCTTATTTCGCCGGCCATCCGTATCTCACTGCCGCGGCCGCCGAATGGCTGGTCGCCAATGGCGCGGCGTTCGCCGGCATCGACAGCTACAACATCGACGACACGGCGACCCGCGCCCGGCCGGTCCACACCATCTTGCTCGGCGCGAACATCCCGATCGGCGAGCACCTCGCCAACCTCGCCGCGCTGCCCGACTCCGGTTTTGCCTTCTCCGCCGTGCCGCCCAAGGTCCGCGGCATGGGCACCTTCCCGGTCCGCGCCTTCGCTCGCCTCGCCTAGCCGACGATTTGGAGCGCGGGCGCAACTGGCGTAGCGTGCATGCCATCCGTCCGGGGGGACCAGTCATGCGTCATCGCTCCATCGCCGCACTCGCCGCAGCCGCATTGCTGCTCGCCGGCTGCTCGTCGCGGCCGCGCGAATTCACCCCGATGCTGGCGCCGCCGCCGGCCGGTGCCGCCGCTTTCGACCAGGCTGCGTTCGACCGCGCCTACGGCGAGTGCAGCCAGCTCCTCGTCGCCGGCAAGGTCGACGCCAGCGGCCGGCTTGCCTCGGCCGGGGCAGGGGCCGCGGCCGGCGGCGCGGCGGCGGTCGCGGGCGGCGCCACGGCAGCGGCGGTCGCCGGCTATGGCGGGCTTGCGGTGGCCTCGGCGACGATCGTCCTGCTGCCGTTCGCGGTGATCGGCGGCGCCGTCGGAATGGCCAAGGCCAAGCGCGCCAGGAAAGAGCGGGCGATCAAGACCGCCATGACCGGCTGCCTCGCCGAACGCGGCTTTGTCGTGACCGACTGGGTGCGGGCGAGACGGTAAGATGTCTGCGGGTTGGCGCTTTGTCGGCAGCCGATATCAGCTTTCGGGCAGGGGCATTCTTCGGCCTAACAAAATAAGCGCCGCTCCGGTCGCCGTCCCATAAACGACGCCGATCGGGGTGACGAACAGCCCGATCCCAAACAGTGCGGCCAGGCCCTCGCGGGAGGTAGCAAGCGGTCCCGCAACCATCGCCAAAATGAAAAAAATCACGAGCCATGACACCAATGTTCCGACAAGCGCTCCAATTGCCGCTCCGCGAAGGATTGTTGCCTTGCCCTTCGAGCGGAGATTCTCAGCAAGCCAGCGGCCGCCGAGTGCGAAGGCGAGCAAGGCGAACGGAAAGCCGATTGACGCGAGCCCGAATGCCCAGTTGCTCAACCAAAGGCGCATGACAACCAGGACGGCTGCGGCCCCGGCCAGCGCAGCGAATCCGCACACGAACAGCGAATACGATGAGACGCGCGGCTCGGCGTTCCGGCAACGCTTAAGGAAGGCAGCGATGGCGACCTTCCATGCCGGCTTTCCCGGCATGACAGGTCTGACCGGAGTTTTTAGCCAACCCCCATGGCGCAGCAACGCCACGCACGTGACTGCGACGAGCGTCAGGGCGATCAAAACGGTTGCCGTGGAATGCCGACTTTCACCAGATAGTCCGAACAGGGGAGCAAGCGGTTTCCAGGCGACCGCAGCGAGACGAATGGTGATCTCGATCGTGAACAGCAGCGCGTAGGCGCGCCAGAACGAAGGCGGCAGCCAGCGGAAGCCGAAGGCGTACCCGGCAAGGCCTACGGGCGCCAGCGACCAATAAAGCACCCGGATCGTTGCCAGGTCGAAGCCGGCTCCGGAGAGCATGCTGCCCGCATGGGCGGCCCCAAGCAGTCCGACCACGACGGCGAACGCACGCCATGCAAGCGACTGAGCCTCGGGCCGGACCATGGCTGCTGTATTGCGCCCGCATTCCTCTAGGAATCGCTAATGCCCCCTCGGCAATGAGAGCGCTTATGGCGGCGGTTCGGCGGCTATCGCGAGGGCGGGTCCCAGCCAGTCGGGGATGATGGCGTCGTCCGGGACATCGTCGACCCGCGCATGGACCACCGCCAGCCCAAGCTCGGGATAAGCGACGCGGGTGCGCTCGCCGCCGTCGCCTTCCACCACCACCAGCCGACGGTTGACCTTCGACCGCCAGTTCATCCGCGCCGTATTCTCCTGGCCGATGAAGCAGCCCTTTGCGAAGCTCACCCCGTTGAGCTCGGCCGCATTGCACTCCAGCCACAGCAGGTCGCCGACTTCCGCCGCCCCCTCGCACACCCCCAGCCGAAGCCGATGCGCGACCCAATCATTGTGCTCCGGCGAAGTCCGGAGCCCTGGTGGCGCGACCCACCTTCTACCCAAAGCCGGCAGGCGCGGATCGCTCACCCCCTCCTCGCCATCCGCTGACCACCACACCGCCAGCGTCTCGTCGCGCTCGATCACGATCGGCCGCCTTAGCCGGTACATCGCCAACCGCTTGACCAAGGGCTCGGTGGCGCTTGCTTCGCAATCCAACAGGAGGTCGTCGCCGTCTTCCCACACCAGGAAATCGAACAGGCACTTGCCCTGCGGAGTCAGCAGCGCGGCCCACACCGGGAGCCCATGTTCGACATCATTCGTCACCAAACCCTGCAAAAACGTGCGTGTTTCGCGGCCGGACAGGCGGATGACGGCGCGATCGGCGAGGATGGTGGCGGGCATGCGCTTTAGCTAGGAGGCGGACATGGTCAGCACAATCACCATCCGCCGCCCCGACGACTGGCACGTCCACCTGCGTGACGGGGCGATGCTGGCGGCCGTCGCGCCTTTCACCGCGCGCCAGTTCGCCCGCGCCATCGTCATGCCCAACCTCGATCCGCCGGTGACGACCGTTACGGCTGCGCAACAATATCGCACCCGCATCTTGGAAACCACTGCTGACTCCTTTCAGCCGCTAATGACGGCCTACCTCACCGACGCCACCGACCCCGATGAGCTCGAGCGCGGTCACTCCGAGGAAGTATGGGTCGCGGCCAAACTCTACCCCGCCGGCGCAACCACCAACAGCGCCAGCGGGGTGACCGACATCACTCGCATCCGACCCTGCCTCGAGCGGATGCAACGGATCGGCATGGTACTCTGCGTCCACGGCGAAGTGACCGATGCCGCGGTCGACATCTTCGACCGCGAGGCGGTGTTCATCGAGCGCATCCTGGCGCCGCTGCTCGCCGACTTTCCGGAGCTCAAGGTGGTGTTCGAGCACGTCACCACTCGCCAGGCGGTGGATTTCGTCACCGACGGCCCGGCCAACCTCGCCGCGACGATCACTCCCCACCACCTGCATCTCAACCGCAACGCCCTTTTCGCCGGCGGCCTTCGTCCCCATGCGTACTGCCTGCCGGTCGCGAAGCGCGAGGAGCACCGGCTGGCGGTGCGGCGGGCGGCGGTCGGCGGAAGCGCCAAATTCTTCCTCGGCACCGACAGCGCGCCGCATCCTCGCTCGGCCAAGGAAAGCGCCTGCGGCTGCGCCGGCATCTTCAACGCCCCCTTCGCGCTCGAGAGCTATGCGACGGTGTTCGACGAAGAAGGTGCGCTCGACCGGTTCGAGGGGTTTGCCAGCGATCACGGTGCCGACTTCTACGGCCTGCCGCGCAACCGCGACACGATCACCCTGGACCGCGCCGCACTTGCGGTGCCGGAGGATGTCGCGGGGCTCGTCCCGTTCCACGCCGGCCAGACGCTCGGCTGGCGATTGGCCGGTTGAACGCGCCACCGGCCTTCGCTACAGCCCGCCCGCTGCCGCAAGCCGGAGACGTGGGTGAGTGGCTGAAACCAGCGGTTTGCTAAACCGCCGTACGGGGGATTCCCGTACCGAGGGTTCGAATCCCTCCGTCTCCGCCAATTTAGAGTTCGCGACCGTTCGGGGTTGCCCGCAGAAAACCTCGCAAAAGAGCCATTTTTGTTGTATAGCTGCTTCATTGCAGATCGCTAGCGTTCGCCGAAGTTCGCTGACGACTGTGGGAAGAGGTGGCTTGGAAGATGCCGTTATCGGTTAGGAGAATCGCAGCAGCGAAAGCTGGACGTCATTCCGACGGAGGCGGCCTTTATCTACTGGTCCAACCCAGCGGATCGAAATCCTGGGTGCTACGTGTGCAGCAAGGAGGGAGGCGACATGACTATGGCCTCGGCTCGGCTGTTCTCGAGCCAGTTGGCGTAGATATCCCCGTTTTCAAACGGAAATCCCTGACTCTCGCGCAGGCTCGGGAGAAGGCGAGGATCGGCCGAGAGCTGGTAAGAGCCGGCATCAACCCTTCTGTCCATTGGCGCGTAGAAGATGACTCTACTCCGTCGTTTGAGGAAGCGACTCGCGAGTTTCACAAGCAGATTTCGAAAGGCTGGAGGAACGGCAAACACGGTGATCAGTGGATCACCACCCTAAAAACCTACGCGTTCCCAATCATTGGGGCATTACCCGTCGACAAGATTGAAGCACGAACGATCCAAAAGGTTCTTACGCCGATTTGGCTCACAAAGGGCGAGACGGCTCGGCGGGTGCGCCAGCGGATTGGAGCGGTTCTCGATTATGCGCACGGGAAAGGGTGGCGAGATGCAGAAGCGCCAATGCGAGCGCTCAACCAGCTTCTCGGGGGAATGAAGCAGCCTGGTGGCACCAACTTTGCATCTATGCCCTATAAGGAATTGCCAGCGTTTTGGGCCCAGCTTCAGGCGGCAGATTTTGCGATAGGACGCGCGGCACTGCAGTTCCTGATCCTCACGGCTGCTCGATCAGGCGAGATCCGCAAAGCGCGCTGGAGGGATATCGATCCGGAAGTCGCAGAGTGGAAAATACCTCGGGAGAATGCCAAAACGGACAAGCAACATATCGTGCCATTAGTTCCAGCAGCGATGGCCATCCTTGAACACACGAAGAGACTCATTGGCGGAGATTCGGACGAATTGATTTTTCCCGGCCTGAATGGACCAATGAGCGATGGAACACTCGCTAAGATGCTCCGTGCTCACGGAGGCGCGAAATATACCGTTCACGGCTTTCGTTCGACGTTCCGAGATTGGGCGGCCGAAGGCGGTTTCGCGGACACGTGGGCTGAAGCTGCGCTAGCCCATACTAACCCGAACCGAACGGAAAGCGCCTATCGCCGAACCACGTTTTTCGATCAGCGCCGCAACACGCTGATGCCAGCTTGGGAAAAGTTCGTAATGAGTGAAGCGACCACGCGGACCTGACTGGCCTTAATTGCCAAATCGTTATGTCCTGAATCGGAATCCTGCCCATGGCAGAATCGGCCTTTCCCGCCCCGACGGCGCTAAAGTCATCTCTGCCAATCCGCACCCCCTTGAGAACCAAGCCAGCATTAAGCATACCTGACACGTAGCTCGATCGACGTATTCGCTCGCGGAATAGAGCGCAGCTTGTAGAGCAGGGTCGACACTCAGCGGCAAAACTACTGAATTAAGGAATTTTCCGATGACATTGGGGGCTATCCTGTCTGCCGTCCTTATCCAATCAAGCGGGGCAGCGGCGCAGCCCATCTCGTTTGGCCAAATCATGCAGACGTGTGCCGGGCAAGAGCGCTGCGAAGGCACATGGAAGGGTGTGAGTTATAGACTGTACAGGGACCGATCAGCGGCTTTTGAAATCGCATCGACGAGCACAGTCTGGGAGTTGAATTGCCGAGTTGACGCCATGGACGACGCGCGCACCTGCATCCTAACTGGGCGTACCGGAATTTACTCTAAAGCCCGCCCTTATTTGATGGTTCTTTGGGGTGACCAATGGACTGGTCCTGCTGTGTCGGTCAGCCACGGGGAATCGGGGTATCCAGGAAGTGAAGAGTTGATCAGGGTCGACAGAAATTCTGCATTTTCCATCGATGAGGATTCCTTATTTCATGGGCAGCGAGCAAATGCCATTTTGGAGCAGTTGAAGCGGGGAAAAATCGTCCGGCTGAGATATTACGACTGGCCCTACAACGGCAGCCATGACTCGTCCGTTGATCTGCAGGGATTCCCCGCAATTTGGGAAGCCGTGACCACCTTGCGGAAAAATCAGCGTTGATTTGGATGGCCAAATTGCTCGTGCGAGAAATCGGCTTTCCGCTCACCATGAAACTGGTGCTCCGCCACTGATTATGTAATCCCACTTGTCCACTGAGTTGCTGGTTGGCTAAAGTCGACGCGCTTGGGCACTAGCCAATCACCAGTTTTCAGTCAGCGTGAACGTGCAGTCGGCCAACAGCCAATGGCTTCGGCGACTGTGCTCACCCAACCCCACATTGTCAGCTTTGACCCAGCTCAAGCGGCTGCTGTCGAACAGCATAAGCCGCTGCTCAGTGAAGCCGCAGAAAACCGAATAATGATCCAGCGTACCGCCAAACATTGCCAGCACTGGGCGCCCGCGACGCACCGCCTTCTTGATTTGCTGGATTGCTCGTTTGCGGTCTTTCGCTGCCGATCGCAGCAGCGTTTGCGAGGGCTCGAGCTGCACGCCATGCATCATGTTGAAATGCGTGATGAGCTCGTCGCGGAGCGCTGTCCACACGTTATAGCCCATCCCAATACCAAGCACGCGCTGCAGTTGTCGGCGGCGGGACAAGTATCGGACCGCGTGTGTGTATAATTGCTGCAGTTCGGCCTTCGTCAGGCGCTGCGGGTAGATGGCGAGTTGGATAGCATTTAGCACCGAGTAGAGCCCGCACATCCTGGATAGCTCACCCTGTTGAAGCGGTTCGAGCTCACTGACGCCAGCAAGCATGTACCTGGGCCGCACGGCTAGTATTCCGAAGCCAGCATGATGGTCAGGACACGCGTGGTCAGGGCCGGGTCAGTTGGATCGGGCGACCCGTATTCTAGCCCGACATCATAATAGTCGATCTTCCACAGGACGCGGTGCAGACCCCACGAACATGTCCCAAAATCATGTTCACCATGGGGGTCATTGTCGGAAGTAAAGTTGCTGAAGGTTCGGACGGCTTGCATGATGCCAGCAATGCCGTCGGCGCCAAGCGCAGCGACGCCGCTTGTAAGCATAACTCGGCCACCCAACAGGGTGCTGCGGAATGCATCGTTGAGTTCGCGCACTCTCGTTTCATAGGCGTGCGTTTCCTGCGCGCCAGGGTCTGAGTGGACCCCCATCGCTATTCTCCTTGTGTTTGTGGATTACGGGCAGTTTAGAGGAGGCGGATCAGCTTTCGCTGGGCGTCTCTATTGCCTTGGATGTACCGCTCAGTGGTCGTCAGCGACCGGTGCCCCGCGAGTTCCTGGATGTCCCGAAGGGACCCGCCGGTTTGGGCAAGGAGCCGCGCGGAGTCGGTTATGAAAGTTCGTCGTCCAGAGTGAGACGAGCAGCCGATCATCCCGAGCTCACGGTAAGCTTGAGCAAACCAATTGACGACGCTGCCAGCGCTAAGGCGCGCGCCGCGCTCCGACCTGATGACGTTTCCACTACGGGGTCGACGCTCGAGTCGATGCAGCGCTTTCAACGCGCGTTTTAGATCCGCGTGCATGGGGATCGCTCTTCCCGATCCCCCTTTCGCAATATCATTACCAACGACCACTTGAGACGATAAACTGTGGTCGCTGCCGAGGATCATGGGCCAACTAAGACCGGCGATTTCGCAGGCTCTCATTCCGGCTTTGAAGCTCAGCAAAACCATAACTCGATTTCGTTCAGGATAGCGCTGGCCGGTGACGTGCTTCAGCAATAGGCGCACGTCAGCTGGCCCCAGCACTTTGGCGGGGAGCCGTCGCATTGCATATCTCTCGTTTTTGGGTGGGTGGCAGTGTCAGCCAAAAGCTGACTTTGCCCACTCCATCATAGCAGCACCCATGACTGGTGTCAAACTTGTTCCATATCCGAAACAAATTAAAGGGCTAGCAGCTGGCAGCCCCCCAACGTCTCGCGCGCTGGTAATTCACACTGGAGGGCCAGGACCGCGATGCTCGGCGGAGGGTCATCGGAGGGCGTCAGCCCACGGCTGACGGGCAGTCAGCCAACGCTTGACGCTCTGATCGCTCAAATTGAGAAAATTGGATCGGATACGCATGTCTGAAGACGAATTGCCAATACTACCGGACCATCCAGGCACAGTGCTGAGGAGGCGGCTAGCACCGTTCCACCGATCAACTGCAGCGATCGCGCGAATGCTCGGCCTCTCGCGTCAAACCCTGCATGAAATCATGGCAGGGAAGCAGGCGATAACACCGGGCGTGGCGCTAAGGATTGCCAAACTGACGGGTACAAGTGCCGAAATGTGGTTAAATCTGCAGCAGGCGCACGATTTAGCGATTGCGCGGTTCAAGTCTCGTGAATTGCTAACCAAGGTCCCTTCACTCGAGGAGCGCTGGTAAAAAAAGCTTTTCTGGGTTCAGAGTAGCTTTTTGGGATAGAAATCCAGCCAATCAGTGCGTGTTTGAGTAGTTTGCGAGAGCCGAGGCGACTTAATCCCTAATAAGCAAGTCCGGCCCCCTTCTCGTTGTCGGGATGCTCCCGGACGATGCTTGGAGAGTGCTCTAGTAGCCTCAGTATGGCTCACAAGCGATGCCATCGCTGTCGCCATCGAGCTTGTCCCGGTACCCTGGCTCACCGCGGTGAATTGGGGGTAACTCCAGCCGCTCGGGCTGCAGCGCAATTGGGGTAATAAGCGCTTCGTTCAACAGCCGCGACCGCATCGGGCGGTGTTGAGACGACAGTCCACGCCGACGTCAGCTGTGGAGCCGCATTCCATGCGGCGATCGCGGCGAGCGCAGAAGCGATCAGAAGCTGACGACCGAATCCGGTGTGTCGCTGACGCTTGGCAATTGGCGGTCTGCCGCCGTTAAAGCTGCGAAAGTGACGCGGCTTACCTGTTCGCTGGCCGTCCATTGCGAGAGTTTGCCAGCTTTTGCTTTCTCGCCGGTTAAGTCTCCGCGAACTGCTGAACTCAACAAGCTGATCCAGGACCGTTTGAATGGGGAGATGGCGGTGGAGCCGGATTTTGGCCCGAACTCCGCATGGAATCGAACTTGTAAATGCTCGGCGCCGTCAAAAAGGCTGATGGCGAATAAAGGAGCATAGAAATGACAGCCAAGAAAACCGGTCGCACCACGGCCAAGCGCAAACTTCCCCCGGATCCCGATGGAACGTTCAAAAGGGCCGCTGCAAGGGGGAAGAAGGTAATTGCCTTGTATGACGATCTGAATGGGGAAGTCGAACGAGACGGCCTAGTAAAATGCCTCATCTTCGACCTGATCTGCCTGAGCCAACGGGATCCAGAGCTAGGGGACGTCGATGAGGAATATGCGACTGCCCGTCATACTTACGTGAAGTTCGTAAAGGAGAATGAGTGGATCGTCGGGACGCCGGACTATGACTCGAGAACCGGCAAGGGGATCCCGCCACCGTATCAGTCAAAGTAATCTTAGGAACGCGCCCGCGGCTAACGTTGCACGTGAGCTCATATCGTTTTCACCGTTCGGCCTCAGTCGCGTGCTAGCAGGCCGAACGGTGAATTACGTCTTTACGCGATGTCAGAATAGGCGTCGTCGGTTCGGCATCTCGCAAATTGCCAAAGTCGAGGATCCCTACTCAGATCGACCCAGGACAAAAACACGGAAATGTCACGAGTGAAGATCCAGCAGGATCGCTCCTTTTTGGCCTGCCGATGATTACAGCAACCGGCCTGACCGCCGTTTTTGCTCGCGGTAAGCTTGCACTCGGCCCCGCAGTTGAATGACCCAGCCTGGCCGATGCTCGATCCGGTCGTACCTGTCACGATCACCAGCGAGCAGTTCGATCCGACTCTTTTGGCTGAGTGCCTCCCATCCCTCGTACATAATGTAGATCGCGTTGCCGTACCGCGCGTTCTCAAACACCACGAAATCGTCTCCAAACTTGGCTCCAAAGTAGCGCAGAAAGCCATCTGTGCCGGTAATGTAGGCCTCCGGTTTGAGCCCGTGCATCACTGCGATACGCTCCTTCATCACGGCCTCCTGCTGCGGCGTCACCGGTCGTTTGCCGCGAAGCATCGCGGCGACCACCTCGTCAACCGTGCCGGGTGGCAGCAGCTGCCAGTCTACCTTGACGCTCAGCGCGTAGTCAGCGAGCGAAGTGGCACTCTCAAACACGTCGGCTGCGCCGACATTCTCCTGAAGAAGATTCAAATTATACAGCAGTTCCTGTTCGAAATTCTGCGTGCGCCGGCTGAGCACTTGGTCGATGGCAAACTTGATCAGAAATCCTTCGCCACGCCGCTCGACTAAAGCGATCGACAGGTTGACCTGCTTCGGCGGGTAGACCTCGCGAATGTACACCTCGCGATCATGGGAAACATAGTGATAGCTGCCCGATCCCCACGAGGGCGCCCAAAAACCATAGGTTTTCGTAATCTTTGGGAGATCCTTGCGGACCTTCTCCATCCCAAACAGGTTCGCGTTAGAGTAGCGGCCAGCAGAAGGGTTGGGCGGCTGCGGCTCGGGTATGCCAAGGTTACCGTCGTGCATCGAAAGGCCCAGATGCGCGTATCGGCATAAATCTGCGGGCAGCAGCAGTTTGACCGTGGCGGCAACGACATCGTCCTGGTCAAAAGTAGCCAGTCGCTGAAGAATGCTTCCGGGAACTTTAAGGAGGTTTTTTGGCATGGGGAAATTAGGCCTGCGCAGCTACAAACGTATCTGCAGCTGATAACACAGCGGATATGAGGTGGGATAATTCCCGTTGATGTTTTGGTACCAGCGCCGAGTCCAACGGCAAGCCATTTAACTTCCACTCGACCGGGGGCGCGTCATTAGAGCCAATCCCAACGTACATGCGACGGCCTGGCGCGGCACGATGTGTGAGCACATTCCTCATGTCCCGCCAGCGTTGATACGCAGCGTCGCTAAAAAGGTTGGCGAACACGCCCAAAATAGGATCACCGGGGAACGCTCGCTTGAACGCCTCATTGGTATGCGATGGCGAGACGCGTTGCTCTTCCTTCGGAGTTGTGAGCGGAAAAGCGAACGTATCGATGAACGATCCCACCGCAAACAGACCGTAGAAGAGGGCCTCAAATGCGGCGAACCCATTGCTGAAAAAGTTGAACAGCGCTTCTTCCTGCTGATAGCGTTGATGCGGCGCTGGGTGCGCTCCGAAGTCTTTTAAAGATTTCTGAAATTTGGCCCCGGCATCAATTGAACCGTGAAATCGATAGGCCAGCGCATTCCAGGCGCCAGAGTACTGGTAATACGAGGCGGTCCCAGACCACTTTGCAGCCACCTTCGCATGAACCGCCTCGTACGGATCGAACGGAAAGTCGTGGTGGGGTGTGAGCCCGTTGGGTGTGAGGGCCGGCATCCTGCCACCATATCGCCGTAGGTGGATATGTGAAGCAGACGGCGGGCACGCCGTCTATCGTTGATCGGCAACAGCCGGGTATGGTTTCCGGGATCCGGATTTAACGTTGGAAACACGGAGCGGTGATCCACTCATGACAAATGTACAGTTTTGTCATGAGTCCCGTCCTCAATCGCTTGCATAAAGCTGTTGCTGAAAGCCTCGAAAGGTCTGACGCACTTTCTCTGCGTTCCCCAACACGCGGAGGGCGTCGGCGGGGGTGCCGTACTTCAGAGCAAGAAGCTCAGGCAGTTTGTCTGAACCCAGCTCGTCTTCACCGGCCGCTACGTATTGCGATAGCACGAAGTCGAGGAATTCAGCTTGGTTCGGATCGTGCCGCGCTAGAATATCCGAACGCCGGGCCTGCGCGCGCTCGACACGCTTTAGCGGCGCTCTCAAGAAGGCGATGTACCGCAACACGTCGAAGAGATCGCTTGCATCGGCGTCGACCATGCGCCGAATTTGCGATAGTTGTTCCCCGCCAAAGCCGCGCTCAGTCAGTCCGTCTACCAACGCTTTGCGAGTGTCGGGATCACTCCAGATCCGGCGCAGCTCCTCTTCGTCCTTGAACAGCTCCGGAAGCTTGCCAAAGAGCTGTTCCACGAATTGCTGTGCCGAGATCGGCCTACCGCTCGCATCCCAGAAGGTGGTGCCACTGATGTGCTGGAAGGTTCGTTCCTTGCCATCGGCAAGTTTGATGACAAGCTTTTCGCGCGGCGTTTCAAGCGGGTCGATCAGAGTACGTTCTGGTGGCGCCTCGCTTTTCAGCCTCGGCTCTCTCGGCGGTTCCGGCCCCAGCGGTTCGCCGTCCCACTCAGGATCGTTGAAGTGCTCATAGGCCTTCACGAAATCGAGGACCGTGAAATAGTCCTTGCCGTCGAACAGCCGCGTGCCCCTGCCGATAATCTGCTTGAACTCGATCATCGATTTGATCGGGCGTAGCAGCACGATGTTGCGGACGTTGCGGGCATCGACGCCGGTCGAAAGCTTGTGGCTCGTCGTCAGGATCGTCGGAATCGTTTTGTCGTTGTCCTGGAACTGGCGCAGCCACTGCTCGCCAATGGCGCCATCGTTCGCGGTCACGCGCACGCAGTAATTTGGATTGGTACTGGTTTTCGCCTGGTTGATCAGGTCGCGGATCACCCCTGCGTGCTCCTGTGATGCGCAAAAGACCAAAGTCTTCTCGCGCTGGTCGATCATGTCCATGAAGACGTTGACGCGATAAGCTTCGCGCTCCGGGATTTCGATCGTCCTGTTGAAGTCGCTCTCGGTGTAGCGCTTGCCTTCCTCGACCTCGCCCGCCACGATCTGGTCGTCCGGTGTCCAGACATAATCGTCGATCGTCGACGCGATCTGCCGAACCTTGAATGGCGTAAGATACCCGTCGTTGATCCCCTGCTTCAGCGAATAGGTGTAAACCGGCTCGCCGAAATAAGCGTAGGTGTCGGCATTGGTCTTGCGCTTCGGCGTCGCCGTCAGGCCGATCTGCACGGCGGGCGCGAAATATTCGAGGATGGCGCGCCATTCGCTTTCGTCGTTCGCGCCGCCGCGATGGCATTCGTCGATGATGATGCAGTCGAAGAAGTCGGGCGGGTAATCGCCGAAGTAGGGTGCCGGTTCGCCGTTTTCGTGCGTGCCCGACATGAAGGTCTGGAAGATGGTGAAGAAGACGCTCGCGTTCTTCGGGACCTTTCCTTTCTTGCGAATCTCGCCGGGCCTCATGCGGGCACGGGCGTTGTCGCCGAAGGCGTCGAAGCTGTTGTAGGCCTGGTCGGCCAGGATGTTGCGGTCGGCGAGGAACAGGATGCGCGGGCGGCGCGTCGGCTCGCCGGCGGCTTTCCAGTCGCCGATGTTCCAGCGGGCCTCAAACAGCTTCCAAGCGATGTGAAAGGCGATCACCGTCTTGCCGGTGCCGGTGGCTAGCGTCAGCAGGATGCGGTCGCGACCGTCGGCGATGGCGTCGAGCGTCCGCTGAATCGCGTTGTACTGATAGTATCGCGGCTCGAACCGCATGTCTGTCTGTAGCGGCACGGCGGCGAAGCGGTCGCGCCAGCGGTTGGGCTCGGCATAGATCGCTGCCCATAGCTCGTCCGGTGTCGGCCATCGATCGACGAGCCCTTCCGTGCCGGCGTGCATATCGATGCGGTAGATCTTCTTGCCGTTGGTCGCGAAGGCGAAGCGCGTCTGCAGGCAGGCGGCATAGTCCTTCGCCTGCGCCACCCCCTCGGTGTAGCTCTTGCCCCCGGCCTTGGCCTCGACCGCCGCCAGCTTGGTGTTGCGATAGACCAGCACGTAGTCGGCCGCCTTGGCGCTTGCCCGCCTCCCGCCGCCCATGATCCGGCCCGGCGCGATCACCTCGCGCCGCGTCCGGCTGTCCGTCACCACGCCCCAGCCGGCGGCATGGAGCGCGGGATCGATCAGCTCGGCGCGGGTCTCAGCTTCGTTCATGCGGCGAGGGGTTCTCGCTCCGTCAGCTCGCCAGAAAAGGCACGGTGAAGAAGGGATTGCTTGAGCTCGCTCAGGCTAGCAAGCTTGCGCAAATACACGTCGGCCAAAGCTTTAGAGCTGAACTGAACAGCGTTGTATTTCTCGAGCAGCGCGCCTTGTGCCTCGAGACTTGGCACGGGGATCATCAGTTCTCGCACCTCCCTGCATGTCAGGTGCGGCACTGTTGAGCCGGACCGAATGCGGGTCGTCGCGTCGCGGCCTTGTATTGAGTTGAAGTATGCCGAGAGATATTCCCCGAGTAGCCCTGGCTTCGTTGTGATTACAATCATCGCGTGACAATTGTGGCCGGCGTGCTCGGGCGGAACAACAGCTGAATGCCCGATGTGGCCGCTCTGGACGAGCAGCACGTCGCCACTGGCCAAAATGGACTTCTTGTTAGCGGCGTTAAATTCAGGTGAGATGTGAGTCCGGCCGTCGAACGTGAGTACATCGTCTCGCACATGGCGTGCGAGCAGATACGGGATGCCCTCGTCCACATAGATGTTGCGAGTGGGTCCAACATAACCGTTCGTCAGCCGCGTCACGAGATCGCCGAGGCGGTGAAGTTCAGCGTTGGCTCCAGCAAGATCGAACTGAGTGAGCGCTGCTGAAGGTAGTTCTCGCGCGTTGGCGAGGTTCTTTTCGGCGTTGGCGGTTGCGGTGGCGATGGCGGTGAAGGCCGCGTCCAGCAGCCTCACAATCCATCGCTGCTCTTCGAGAGGTGGGACTGGAACAGGGATATCGTAAGCCTCGTTCCGATTGACGCCGGGCTTAATACCTTTCGCGAGTTTTCGGAGATCGATCCAGTCGAGTAGGTAGTACAGGAATTTCAGATGATGCCGGCCTCGATCGAAGTCCACGAAATAGGTGACGTCCAGGGGCCAGAACGGTCCAGAACTTAGCTGAATTTCACCGGCCGAACCCTTGCGCCCTACGATAATTGTCGGCTCCTCGCGGAATGCAGAGTTGGTCCAATCCTTGATTCCGTTCGCTCCATAGACTGGCACGGTGCCGTCGGACGCTCGAAGGTTGGGCGGCAATGGCTTTCCGTATTCTAGCACGAGGACATCGCCGAGCCGTCTAGTGGGCCACCTGCTCAAAGCAATTCCTTCACTCGTGCAAGCGCCTCAGCGCTCTCCGTATCCAGACGTGCAATCTCTTCGAGGATTTCCTCCGGGCTGCGCAACGCTTCGGCGTCGGGCGCATTGGGATTGCGCACCGTGAGGTCGAAGGTCGCCGGATCCAGGCTGTCCGCCGACACGCGCCAGCTATTCAACCCCTCAGCAAAACTCGCCTGCTTGGCCACGAAATCCGCCATGTCGGCATCGTTCAGCGGGTTGGTCTTGCCCAGCGTCCGGCCGGGATCGAGCCGGTAATACCAGATGCTCCGCGTCGGCTCGCCCTTCTCGAAGAACAGCACCACAGTCTTCACGCCCGCGCCCTGGAAGGTGCCTTGCGGCATGTCGAGCACGGTGTGCAGGTTGCAGCTTTCGAGCAGCTCCTTGCGCAGTGCGATGCTGGCGTTGTCGGTGTTGGAGAGGAAGGTGTTTTTGATCACCACCGCGCCGCTGCCGCCCGCGCGCAACGAGCGGATGAAGTGCTGCAGGAACAGGTAGGCCGTCTCGGCGGTCTTTATCGGGAAGTTCTGCTGGATTTCGGGCCGCTCCTTGCCGCCGAACGGCGGGTTGGCGAGCACCACGTCGAACCGGTCCTTCTCCTGGATGTCGAGGACGTTCTCATTGAGCGTGTTGGCGTGAATGATGTTCGGCGCGTCGATCCCGTGCAGGATCATGTTCATCGTGCCGATCACGTAAGCGAGCGACTTCTTCTCCTTGCCGGTGAAGGCCTGCGTCTGCAGCCATTCCATGTCGCGCGTCGTCTTGGCCTGCGGCTTCAGGTAATCGAACGCTTCGCACAGGAAGCCCGCGGAGCCGCAGGCGCCGTCATAGATGCGGTCGTTCAGCGTCGGCTTCACCACCTGGATCATCGCCCGGATCAGCGGGCGCGGCGTGTAATATTCGCCGCCGTTGCGCCCGGCGTTGCCCATCTTGCGGATTTTCGCTTCGTACAGCTCCGATAGCTCGTGCTTCTCGGCCTGGCTGCCGAAGCGGAGCTGGTCCACCAGGTCGAGCGCGTCGCGCAGCGAATAGCCGCTGGTGAACTTGTTCTTCAGCTCGGCAAAAATCTCGCCGATCTTGTATTCGATCGTATTCGGCTCGCTCCTTCCTTGGAAGGCCTGCAGATACGGGAAGAGCTCGCGATTGACGTAGTCGATCAGGTCGGGACCGGTCAGCACGCGGTTGTGGTCAAGCTTACCTTCGGCATTCCTGGGCGCTGCCCAGCGGACCCAGCGATGCGCCGCATCGAGGATAGGCGTATACGCGCGGCCCGCCAGCTCGGCTTCGATCGCGCGGCTTCCTTCGAGGTCATCGAGATACTTAAGGAAGAGAAGCCAGCTCGTCTGCTCTACATAGTCGAGTTCGGTCGTGCAGCCCGCTTCCTTCCAAAGCACGTCATCGATGTTGCGAAATGTCTGCTCAAACACGCGGCCACGCCTCCCCGGAGGAGCCTAGCCAGCGAAGCGCCATCCTCCAAGGCCGCGGAAGGGGAAAGTCAGCTTAACTCAGGACATTTTCGCACTTTTGTCCTGAGTGACTGATTTTGGTGATTGTCTTCAAAGCCCCCATCGCGTCTTGCTCACGGTCCAAGCCGATCGGACTCATGGCATTTCACGCTTTTTATGATGAGTTCCACGTTCGCTAATCTGCTTTGGTGGAAAGCAGAAAGAGGCGTATGTCAAAACAGCTGTGGACTTCAGGGCGTTACTGCTCGTCGGCGGAGCGGGAATAGGTGGGCAGCGGATATTAAGGCTTGGGTTCTCATTCTGTAGGATCGCGGATATCGGATTGGGCTGGTCGGCTAGACCACCGCAGATCGAATGACTGGTCGTGGCGCGAACAGGAGAAGCGCATGCGGATAAGGACATTGCTGAGCGCGATTGCTTTCGCCACGCTGACTGCATGTGGCGTTCCGAATGCAAACGAGAACAGTTCTTCAGAGGTGGCTATCCGACGAGAAACGCCTCGACAGGCAGCAAAACCGAATGAGCCCTACGCTTTACAGTTAGCCGCGAGCCCAGTTGGTGCCGACAAAGTAGAGTTTAATATCACGACAAATGCACCTCTGCCGGTTGAAGTAATGGCGGACGTAACGCTCGCGGGCCTGCGGGACGACGAGACTTGGATCGGCGCCCAAGAGAGGATTACCCTGAGCCAGCCAACCACAGTCTTTGTGCTCGATGCGACGCAAAACGGTAAGATGCTGCCGGCAGGCAACTACCTTGCTGAGGTGAGCTATCATAAACGCTGGGGTGCGGACAAAAATCCTGCGGCACGGGAAGTGCCTGATTTGAACGCCAATCAAGTGATTAAACTTGGGGGTTCAGGCGAGACAGCCTCGCACGCAAGGAACACAGCGGCGCTTCAGCGCTGGGTCATGGGAGAAATGGACTACGGTCGTCGTTGGAGCGATGGTGATCTCCGAGCGAAGCTCGGGAACTTTGAACGGTACGAGAGCCCCAACGCGGTCAACAGCGTAATCTACTATTTCCCGGACGCAGACCTATCGCTCTTCGTCGATCCTCGGCGCGGCAAGGTGTTCACGTTCAAATTGGGCAGAGTAAGCTGACACTAGCACTCATGGCTTTCTCACTACAACACTCGGTCTTCGAACGCGGAATCCTTAGTGCCAAAAAGCACGTCAACGTTGCGTCAGCAATGGCCTGAGCTAAGTTCAGAACGCGAAGCGGGGATCTGCTGGAATGAACGTCTCTCTTGAACCCGATGACATCGAGCCGTGGGATGCGGACGAGCGCCTCGATCACGCCTATGGCCATTACCACATCGGTCGGGAGGACGAGACTCGCGACGAGTTAGCACTGTTCTTTGACACCCGTTGGTTACCCGAACCCGATTTCCTGGAGGTCCGTTTATGGTCGATCGTGAACCAGAATGATGGTCGCTTCATTGCGTTCAGCAAGTACGCTTCCGATGCACACTCAGACAATCCGGTGGGAGAGCTTTTGCGGGCAAACATCCGTCCAGCCCGGACCCCGCTCTTGCCTGAAGATGTTTTGACAGTCGCTGTTGTGGAGCTCGAGAGAAGCGCCGTCGAGGCTGTCGATACTGCGCTCCAGGCGTACAGTGCCTATGTGGGCTTCGGAGACATCAGCTGGCCCAACTACCTCCGGTCGACTATCACAAGGCAAATGCGATACTGCTAAGGTGCCGCACGCTGGGCGTCGTACCAGGTAATAGCGCCGCCTTAGATCCCAGCCAGATAGGAGTGGCAAGCGTCCTGAGGCTTGGGCAAACCTCGCGAGCGTCACTTACGATTTCGCGGGCCCACAATCCGCATGTTGCGGGCATGTAATGCCTCCCGTAGGAGGATCTCGATCATCATGTTCATTGACTCCTCCTCGCGAGCCGCAGCGCGCTTGACGGTCGCCATGACGTCCTCATCAATTCGCAGCGGAAAGTTGGACATATTAAGTTCTTTCATTCGAACTAGCGCGGTGGCTGGGAGAAGTGGGGACCCGCTATGGAAACGCGGGCATCATCATTTCTGGCGTCGAGGGGACTCCATCAGAGCGCAGAGTTAGGCAGGCGAAAACAGTGAACGCGAACTGGCTTTTCTCCCTCCACCATACTGCGTTTCTTCGTGAGATGGGGTCCGTCCCTACGAAGCATTTGAGCAACCTCGCTATCTTTTAGCAACCGATCTGCGTCAGGAATCAGACGCTGAAGGGTGGATGGATTTACGAGAAATTCTCGTCGACCACGGCGTCTCGTCCGGAAAAACCCTGAAGCAGAGTGAAACTCGTCAGCTGCCGCAAGCCCACCAGCGCGTAGATCCAGGTCGATCACTCCGGGATCAGCAGCTAGCTCAAGCAGCCTTTCAGCATAGCTCATGCGCTTCGTTGAAGCCTGGAACAAGCGATAGCAGGCCAGCGCGGCGGCCTCGCAGTCGAACTCTCTGGGTAGAGCTCCATAATGTTGGGCCAACTGTCCCGCCGCCGATGACAGTCCAAACACTTCAGCCACCCTCATCGCCGAGCCGTCATTTCGATCAAGTCGAAGTTCGCTTAAGAAGCCGTCAATGCGGCGTTGAATGCCGTCACGAAGCTGCGCTTCATTTCGATGTTTGTGATCGACCAGTTTCTGTAGAAAATGTGGCATAGCGGTGCCATGCTGGCGATCCATGCCAGCAGTTAGGAAGCGCGAGAATTCGGTTCCATCTGCAAAGGTGCTGGGGATATGGTCGAAATTGCGATTCTCTCGAACACCTAAGTCGAGTGTGAGCAGTCGATCAGCCGCCGCTGCTGCGTCCTCTCGAGCGATATCGGCGATGACGTTTGCGAGCGTCCGGTTTGACGTAACCACATAGACCGTCCGGAATGATTT
The DNA here is from genome assembly GCF_003499275.1 of Sphingomonas mesophila. GTDB lineage: Bacteria > Pseudomonadota > Alphaproteobacteria > Sphingomonadales > Sphingomonadaceae > Sphingomicrobium > Sphingomicrobium mesophilum. The sequence goes on from NZ_QWDF01000001.1 coordinate 2,238,060, forward strand.
AGGCCGATTGGACCCTTTCCTGAATTTGCCCTGGGATTGAGCCATTCCGAATATTGCTGCGAAAAGACTTTGTCCCTTGCTAGCGCGACCACTGTCGGCTGCGAAGGAGGTGGCGTCGTCCAGGAGAAGTGGAAGGTCACGATGAGCTTCAACGATATCCTCGACGCCGTTCACAGTGGTGTGGAATCTAATCCAGTATTTGCCAAATTCTCCGTCAACAGCGCCGCCGATCACGGAGGCGATTAGCTGCAGGAGGAATGTTTTCCCTTTCCCTGCAGTGGAAACGATTTCGACGCCAAAGTTCCCGCTCCTACGCACGATTTTGAGAAGCGGCGCAACGAAGGCAAGCATTAGAAGAAAAATCGCGAGATTCTGCCCGACTAACGGACGCGCGACCTCATCCAACCAGCCTTCTATGTCTCCGGCTTGCTCGCACTTGTCGATATCGGCGTCAAAGAGCCGTATTGCCGCTTGCGTTCCGCTCGGTGAGAAGACTTGGCCGTTCTGCAGCGCGAACGAGCTGCCGGCCCATCCGGGTTCGGTGATCACCGCTCGTTTTCTGAACCGCTTGAATGCTGCCACCTTGCGCATGAATAAAGACCAGGCGCCCGATCCGATGAACACGATTTCGCGGGCAGCCAGCCTTTCCATGGCTTTATGGCCAGCACCGGCGAACTCCGCTTCCGGTACCCAAGCTCGCTCACCGTCGTAGCGGACATGGAACCATCTCTTGCCCTCTGACGTCCGAATTCCCTTGAGATCAACGTTCTTGGGCGGGACGACCTTCGATGGTGGCTTGCTCATGATTTGTTTCCTTCGGGTGTACCTGCTGTTGCCTTTGTGTCGGGAGACTGGGGAGTCGCGGGGTGCTGAGAAGTCCCCATTCTCCCCACCGGCCCTTCCCAACTCAGCGGAAAGCGACGGTTCCCGAAGGCATCAGGAAGGAGCGGGAGCACAGGTACGCTTTGTTCCAAGTCTGAACCCTGACAATTGGCAGATCCTTCGCCTCGAAATGGTGCGGGGAGGCGTGAACGGCTCATCTCGACCTCCTATTGCTGTACGATTTTGAATCGCTGAGAATTAGGCCGTCCTTGCCTACGTAGGCTCCCATCAGCAGGCTGATGTCGTTGAGAGACCACTGGTCCAACCAGAGCAGCTGAATCGTGTGGTAAGGCTCCGGAATTCTGTGCCGCACCGTCCCCCGCCGATTGGCGCCTTCGACCTCACCTCGCCAGCGCTTTGGCCACGACGATTGGAAGATGTAGGTGAGTGGATAGGGAAGGTTGCTGAGTGCTTTCCTTCTGATCACAACTCGCGGGCGCTCGTTGCCTTCATCTCGGCGGCAGCGGTAATTGGGCAGGTGGCGGAGGCGATCTACAACACCCAGCATCTCGCGGTCCGCGGCCCCGTGGACGTGTAAGTCAAAGAGCGCGGAGCCTTCGTCAAATTCCCCGTGTATTGCTCCAATTAGAAATCCTTCGGCCTTGCCGCCGCCAGCCCTATTCAGTGTGCTTCTGAAGCGGTTGATTAGATCTCTCGGATCGACGTCCGCGAACTCGGCAACGCTGTAGAGCCAGTTACGCGGCCGAACGGTGAAGGTTCTAATAGGCAGTTCTTCTTCGAATAGTTGCCAAAGCGCTCCGCCAACACGGAAACGATTCCGACCCATGAAAACCTTGGACGCAAGCGTCTCGTGGTCCCTTGTCCCGAAGCCACTTTCCTCCAAGCGATCGGCTAGGTCGTGAGCAGCTGGAACGTCGAGCAATCCGGGGTAGGATTGGCAGGCACCTCTAATCAGTCTGCTTCGTTCGCTGTTTTCGAGACGAGCTTGCTCGAACGTCTCGAACCGATGTCCTGTGCGTTCACAAGGCGGCGCTAGATCGACCCGGTACCGTTGCGAGGGGTAGGGCAGATCGGACAGAGAAAGGCGGGACATTAGACTGCACCCATGCGGGGGCGGCTGCTCAAGTACGAATGAACGCTATCCAAGAATATGAGCCGTCGACGCCCTATGGTTGTCGATTGGATGAGACCCAGATTCAGAAGCTTGTACGTGGAAGTCTTTTTGACCCCTAAGAGCTCACCAGTCTCCTGAACCGAAATTAGTATCCGTTGCATTGTTGCTCTCCCAACTAGGCATGATTCCGCGCTCTCAGAAACAGCCGTTTCTGAGCCGAGCCTCTTCACATTTTCCGGGCTTTGGCCGAGTGCCTACGGTGTCGGCCGGTTACCTAGTGGTTTTGACCGAACCCGTTACCCACCACCCTAAATAGGGACCCCAATTGCGCCGTCGATTTGAGAGTTAACACCACCTCGATGTCATGATAATCACATGACACTATGAGGTATAGGGGAACGCCAAGTGGTTAAGAAAAGAGTTGCGTATCGCAGAGCATTTGACCCGTGCTCGTCTAAGAGATTGAAGCGCAAGCAAGTCGATGAGGCGTTGCTCTCCATATGGCGCGAACATAGTGATCGCTTGAGTAGCTCATTCGCGGCAACACAGGAATTTGGCTTAAGCAAAAATGAAGATGCAAAGAATTTTCTGCGTCGGGAGATTTACGCTTTGGGATTAGCCATCAGGCGGTCGCCACCGGAATGGAACGTCGCCGAGCTTATTGCTTCAAGCAGGGCTCACCAGACCACCCGTTTTGAAGTCCTTGAGAACCAACTATTCCATGCTCTTTTCATGGGTGTTTACGACGAAGACGCGCTGATCAAACGACAGGAGAGATGGCTGATGGCAAAGGAGCTGGAATATGCTCTTCGTCATAGCGTGCCCCCGGAGTTCCTATGCGGGTTTCTATACCAGAGTGGCGGGCGGAAGAATCTGCTTAAGAAGCTTGAAGCGAATTACAGGGAGCCCTGGTTCCAACACGGACCATCGGGTCAACGGCACACCGGGCCCAGTGGGTATTGACGCATTTGCCATGAGGGCCCGTGATATCGCTAGCGCACCCGGTCAATCCATGCTCGAACGGCCGCACCTGAGGCTGCAGCGTTTTGAACCTGCTGATGGAGTGGTTGAGGTCACAATTGAAGCTTAGCCAATGGGGGCAATTAGCGCTGATCGCAGCCATCTTTTTTCTGAGCTTTATCACTTTCAATATCTTGTTTCGGGCAACTGCTGGGGATAGTTATTTCAACGAGATTATCGCTGCGCTGATCGGCACCATCTTAGCAGCTGTTGTGACGACCATGTTGTTGCGCTCCCAAACCCAAGGCGAGGAGCTCAAGGAGCGCAACGTTGAGGTGTTCCGAAAGAAGGTCGATGCATACGAGGCCTTCGTTGAGCTCAGCTTAAAACTCCTTGATGATCATGACCTCTCAAACGACGACGCGCGCCAGCTTCGTCGTAGCGTGTACAAGCTGTCGCTGTTCAGCAGCGAAGACACGGTCGCTACGGTTTCAAGATTCGTGCGTGCGCAGTTCGTACAAGATGATGAATACGCATTTTCTGACGTGATATCCGCCTTTCGCAAAGAGCTTGCGCTGGAGCGCGTTGGGGAGCTTGCGGACCTTGACCTAGACGTCGTCGACGACCTTTTGCGTCACAGAGGCAGCCGGGCGCACATTGAGGCTGCGCAAGCTACATTGATCAGCTTTGCTGAAAAATTATTCGAGGAGCTGACGGCGCAGCAACCGGATATCTTTGAGGGAGCGGCGTTCGACGAGGCTCAAGGTTTAGGGCACGGCTCGTTCGTGAACTTGGTTTGCGCGAGCGGAGTGCAAGTTGGCTTTTCCATCGACTATGATGCTGAGTCTGATGAGGGTCAGATTATCGAAGCTGGATTGGACTTAGAGGAGCTAGCGGCCAAACGAGGTGCCGCGGTCCGGAAGCTCGCTTTCTCGCTCGGTTTCGAGGAGGAATCTGACGAAGAGACCGCCAACGAGCCGGGCTTCCCCGTGGCGCTTGTGAATCCTTTCAAGGACACACGCTCACAAGGCATTATTGATGGGCGTCGGGTCTGGTCTATTGATGAGTTTGCTAAAGCGCTGGTCCAAATCGAGCGTGAAGCGCAGGTGGTCGCCAAGCGGACAAGCCGACGGAAGTTAAAGTGAAGCTGGGCTGGCGACATTCACCAGTTCAGTGCGACTAGGTGCGCGCTGTGCAAGTTGAAGAGGTGCGCCAGCTGATACGCTCGAAAATGCCGGAGGACCTGTACCGGAAGCCCGGCGCCGTGTTGCTCAGTGGAATAAACACGCTTCGCCCCGCGCAAGTCTACATCATGGGGCTCAACCCCGGCGGCGATCCAGCGACAATACCAGCGCCACTCATCGACTTCATTGCACCGCCAAACGGCACAAGCGCCTATACGCACGAATGTTGGCAGCCGCGGTGCGAGGAGCAGCAGCCATGCAGCCATTTAAGCGCTAATGGCCTCACTCGGGTCGACTGCCTAGTCCGCCATCAACGCAACATGGTCGCCCTTGCCGCGACGCTGGGTGAAACGCCGGCAACCTTGTTCTCCGCCAATGCCGTGTTCGCCCGCTCGACGTCCAAAGCGACGTTGAAAGCCCAAACGGGTTTTGGGATGTGGGAATGGTGGAACGCGTGCTGGCCAATCCACCAACACTTCCTTTCAATCGTTCGGCCACGCTTGATCATCACCCTCGGCTATGGGGAATCATCGAGCGCATTTGGGCTGCTTCGAGCGCAAGCCAATTCACCCACGCCGACCCAATTTGTGGACGAGGGCCGGAGGGGCGGTTGGTGCTTTGAAGCCAAACTACCCACCGCAGATGGCGTGTTGCAGACATCCGTCGTCGGCGTGCCCCACCCAAGCTACTTCGCGCCTGGCCCTAAACTGTCGCAACGGCTTGCTGAGTTTGTTCGAGCGTAAGTCGTTGCACCCAGTGGGTAATGTGACATTTGTATCGGGTTCCACTGCGGCGCGGCCGCCGACGGCTCACTTGCTGTGTTGGATTGGCGGTGCTCTAATAGCTGCTCAGCGTGCCACGACGGAGCGGGTGCAGCTCGGTGCACTCGCTCCGTTAAGAAGGGTTGGGCAGCCATACAGTCTGCCCAACTTTTCTCTGGGGCAATCGTCACCCTTTATTCGTTCCCACACTCGCTCCCGCAGTGGGAAGCTTCGGAAGCCACTGGGTCGGATTTCGACCCATTGCGGACGTTGGCCCGATGTCTGATATGCGCCCCGTTAGAAGCTAATTATTACCGAGGTTAGTGGGCGCCGCGTCGAGCGGCGCCCTTAGCCAGTCAGTGTCCCTTATGGTCTTCGTGACTCTTAGATGCCGGAGCAGTGCCCGGCTTTGCCCCACGGTCCTTGCCATGTTGCTTCATCATTTCCTGGCAGTGCTTGTGCATCGCCGCCATGTCCTTGTGCATTGCTGCCATATGCTGGGCATGGTCCTGATGCTGCTGCGTCTGCGGAGCGGCAGTCTGACCCTGGGTATGGCCAGCGTGCGGGTCCGCCGTCGGAGCGGTTTGCGCCACGGCCGGGACAGCGAAAGCCAGCGCGAACGCGCCAATAATGATCGTCTTCATGTCAATTCTCCGTGAAATCGTATGGTGGTTGGGTCGCTTGTCACGCGGGTCGGGGAGGAGGAGTGGGCAGTTTGGCCAGGAAGCCCAGATCAATTTGGGCGCGCGACGGCAGAACGGGCAATGGCGCGAGGCCATGCGGTTCGGATGCTATCATAAGCTCGACCGCTATTGGGGAGCACATAGCGACGCAGCAGGACTTGCTGTCTGATGGACTGTCCTTGCTCTCCTGTTTGTCACAGTCGCCGCTTTCCACCATTTGAGCATGATGGTCGGCAACCGGAACCATCACCGTTGCGCCAACGCTGCTGAGTCCTAGCGGCGCAAACAGCATCGCAATGGCAATCAACGTACCGAACAGTGAACGAAGGCTCATGCGCTCACGATAATGCTGCGAACTTGCGGGACAATGACCCAGGTCAATAAGTCGGCGGCCATACAGTCTGCCCAACATTGCTTTGGGTCACGCCGGGGCGGCAATCGTCGCAACGGCAATTGCAAAGCACAAGATCAGGAATGGCAGGATTAGCACGAGCACGGTCGCCGACCCGGCGCTTGTGCGTCCCGTCGCAGTGTCGATTCCGTGCTCGACAAATTCCCGCCATTCGAGCGCACGTGTCCGGTCTTGCCCGGCCAATCGTGGGAATAAGCTAGGCACTCCGAAGAACATCGCCAGGAACGCGAAGATGACCCCGTACGAGACCGCCATTTCGCCGTTGAAGGCGACGGCCAGTACCGTAACGAAGCCGACGAACATGACGGCCATGGCGATGTAAATACCCGTGGGCAGGCCAAAGCTTTGATCGTTGCAGGAGCGGGCAGTCGGGGCTTCGGCAATCTGGTCGCTGGCGGCAAGGCGGGCTTGGTCAATGTGGCGCACGGCTGGGTCTCCTTCGTTGGCCCAAGGCGCTAGAGCCTGCCCGCGCGCACCTTTTGATATATGTCAAAGTCGATCTCGATCTCGATGCCCAGGGTCAGGTGGCGGCCTGAGAGGAAACGCGAATGCAGACTCGAGGCGAGCAAATGTTGGCGCTTCGGCGGACGCGCATGGAATCTTCACCCGCGTTTCTTCGCGGCGGCTTCCGGCCATTCTTCCTCGCTGGGGCCGCATGGGCCGTCATTGCGCTGTCCGTCTGGCTGTATGTTCTGGCTACCGGTGGCACGCTTCCATCGACCTTCGATCCACTAAGCTGGCATCGGCACGAAATGCTGTTCGGGTTCGTTGGCGCAGTTATCGCGGGCTTCCTCCTGACCGCGATTCCCAACTGGACAGGCCAACTTCCGATCGCCGGGGCGCCGCTCGCGGCCCTGGCCTCGTTCTGGCTGCTCGGGCGGCTCGCCGTGCTTTTCTCGAGCGTCGTGGGTGGAATGCTCGCAGCAATTCTCGACGCCGGTTTCTACGTCTTGCTGGCCTTGATCGCGGCCCGCGAGGTTCTCCGGGCTAACAACCGCAACGTGCCGATCGTCGGGATCGTCTTGTTGTTCGGACTGGCGAATTCCCTGGACCACGCGAGCGTCCTTGGCTTGCCGGTCAGCAGCGATCTTGCTTGGCAATTGGCAGTCCTGCTCGTCGTCATCCTCATATCGCTGGTCGGTGGCCGCATCGTTCCATCTTTCACACGCAATTGGTTGACCAAGCAGGGCATTAGAGACGGCCTTCCAACCCAACCCGGGAAATTCGACCTCGCGGTGATTGCCCTGACTGGATTTGCCCTCCTTGGCTGGATGTCTGCGCCCGCTGGAGTGCCGTCAGGAAGCCTACTGCTCGCCGCCGCCCTGGCCCAAGCGGTTCGACTAATCCGCTGGCGAGGTTGGCGTGCAGCCGCCGATCCACTCGTTCTCGTCTTGCACGTCGGCTATGCTTGGCTCCCGATCGGGCTGGCGCTGCTGGGAGCCGTGCAGATTGGGGCGCCATTGCCGCGCTCCGCCGCCGTCCACGCCCTCACCGCCGGAGCCATGGCCACCATGATCCTTGCCGTCATGACTCGCGCCACGCTGGGCCATACCGGGCGGGAACTGCGGGCCAGTCGCGCCACGGTCTTATGCTATCTGCTCGTCACCATCGGTGCCGTGCTGCGAGTGACTGCCGCCCTGCAGCTTGTCGATTATCGCGTCGGCATGGAAATCGCCGGCGCGGCCTGGATCGGGGCTTTTCTGCTGTTCCTCGGCGCGTACGGGCCAATGCTGTTCACGCCGCGGGTCGACGGCAAGCCCTGACCCCCACGCATTGCGCTAGATCAAACCACAGCATTTTGTGGCGTGTCATGTTCCCCACCCAACATGTGGAGGGGCAAATGGGCTTTGAAGTCGCGCTCGCGGAAGAGATCTGGACTGCAAAATATCGCTTCACTCCGGCTGAGGGCCAGGGCGATGAGTCGTTCGCCGATACCGCGGACCGGGTGGCACGAGCCGCGGCCGGGAATGAGAGCCCTGGGCAGCGCGACCAATGGCAGGCGAAGTTTCGCGATGCCGTCGCCGGGATGCGGTTCATCCCGGCCGGGCGGGTCCTGGCGGGCGCCGGCACCGAGCGCAGCGTCACGCTGTTCAACTGTTTTGTCATGGGAACCATCCCGGACAGCCTCGACGGCATTTTCGAGCATCTGAAACAGGCTGCGCTGACCATGCAGCAGGGCGGCGGCGTCGGCATGGATTTCTCGACAATCCGCCCATCTGGCAGCCTGGTCCGCGGCGTAGGAGCCGATGCATCAGGGCCGCTGACCTTCATGGACTGCTGGGATTCGATGTGCCGGACGGTCCTTTCGGCCGGCCAGCGGAGAGGGGCGATGATGGGCTGCCTTAGGATCGACCATCCGGACATCGAGGCATTCATCGACGCCAAGCGCGACCCGCAGCGGTTTCGCAACTTCAACCTGTCGGTGCTGGTCACCGACGCCTTCATGGCCGCGCTAGGCAGTGATGGCGACTGGCCGCTGATATTCAACGGTGAAACCTTGCGAACGGTCCGGGCACGCGATCTGTGGGAACGGCTGATGCGTGCCACCTACGACGTTGCCGAGCCCGGGGTGATATTCGTCGATCGCGTGAACGCCGCCAACAACCTGGCGCATTGCGAGACGATCAGCGCCAGTAACCCGTGCGGCGAGCAGATGCTTCCGCCCTACGGCGCCTGCCTTCTCGGGTCCCTCAACCTCGCTCAGTTGGTGAACAACCCCTTCGAGGGCGGGGTGCTTGACGAAGATCAGCTGACCGATCTCACCCATACCGCCGTTCGAATGCTCGACAACGTCATCGACATTTCCCGCTACCCGCTGGCCGAGCAGGAGGCGGAAGCAAAGGCAAAGCGCCGCATTGGCCTGGGCATTACCGGGCTGGCCGATGCGTTGCTGTTCTGCGGCGCGATCTATGGCAGGGGCGAAGCCGTGGACCTCACCCGCCGCTGGCTCGGCGTCATCAAGCGTGAGGCATATCGCGCGTCGGCCCGGCTGGCGGGCGAGAAGGGCGGGTTTCCGCTCTATGACCGGAGCATGCTTGACCGGCCCAACATTGCCAGCCTCGACGAGGAGACTCGCGCGCTCATCGCTGAACATGGACTTCGCAACGGATGCCTGACCTCCATTGCGCCGACGGGAACCACGTCGCTGCTGGCCGGCAACGTCTCGTCCGGGATCGAGCCGGTGTTCGCTTATTCCTACACGCGCAAGATCCGCCAGCCCGACGGAACGCGGCGCGAGGAACAGGTCGAAGACTATGCGATGCGCGTGTGGCGCGAGGTGAGGGGCGACGAGCCGCCCCCGGCCGAGTTGTTCGTCAGCGCGCAGACGCTCACCCCGTCGGATCACTTGACCATGCAGGCGGCCGCGCAGGCACTGGTCGACAGCTCGATCTCGAAGACCGTCAATTGCCCCGAGGACATTTCCTTCGAGGCCTTCGCCGACATCTACGTCGAAGGCTATCACCTCGGCTGCAAGGGGCTCACCACCTACCGGCCGAACGCTGTCACCGGGTCGGTTCTCAGCGTAGCCAGCACGCCGCGGGAGACGGTGCAAGAGAATCTTGCACCGCGCGAGGAACAGCTGCGCGGGACTACCTACAAGCTCAAATGGCCGGAAAGCGCCCACGCGGTCTATGTCACCATCAACGACCTGGAGGAAAACGGCGTCAGTCGCCCGTTCGAGATGTTCATCAATTCCAAAAACATGGAGCATTACGCCTGGACGCTTGGTCTGACGCGGATGATCTCGGCGGTTTTCCGGAGGAGCGCCGACGTCGCCTTCGTCGCCGAGGAACTGAAAGCGGTGTTCGATCCGCGCGGCGGCGCCTGGATGCAGGGCCGCTACGTGCCCTCGCTGCTCGCCGCGATCGGGGACATCGTCCAGCGTCACCTCGCGGGAGTCGCCGAGCCGCTCCCGGCCCAGGCCTTCGCCACGCCGCCCGCCGCGGCAATGCCGGCGTGCCCGCAGTGCGGAGCGGCCGCCCTGGTAAAGGTCGAGGGCTGCAACAATTGCCTCGAGTGCGGCTATTCGAAATGCGGCTGAGCTAAACCGCCCGGCTGTGCTTCGCCTCGCCGCGCGCGAGGTAGGCGTCGAACGCCGCGGCTACCGACCGGATCAACTGGCGGGCGTGACGCGGCACGGAAAGCCGGGTGCCGTTCACCTCGACCAGCCCGTCGACCATGAGCGGCCCCAACGAAGCCGTGTCGAGCAGTTTCGCCGGATCGGCGCCGAATGGCGCGCACACCCGGCCCAGGTCGACTTGGTGGTCGCACATCAATCGCTCGATGACCGCGCCGCGAAGCCGGTCCTCGCCGCTCAGTCGATAACCGCGCGCGACGGGCAAGTCGCCGCGCTCGATTGCTTCTTGATAGGCCGGGATCGCGACCGCGTTTTGGACGAATCCCTGCGGAAGGCGCCCGATCGAGGAAGCCCCGAGGCCGATCAGCACGTCGGCCGAGTCGGTCGTGTACCCCTGGAAGTTGCGATGAAGACGCCCCGCCCGCGCTGCAATCGCGAGCGGATCGTCCGGCAGGGCGAAATGATCCAGCCCGATCTGGACATAGCCGGCGTTGGACAGGGCCTCGTGGATGGCCCGGGACTGCGCGAAGCGGCTCTCGGAATCCGGCAGCGACGCGCCGTCGATCTTGCGCTGGTGCGGCTTGAACGCGGGCACGTGAGCGTAGCCGAACACCGCCAGCCGGTCGGGACGAAGGGTGAGACATTGCTCAACCGTCTCGCGGCACGAGCCCACCGTCTGGAACGGCAAGCCGTAGACAAGGTCGAGATTGACGCGCTGGACGCCATTGGCGCGCAGCAGGCTGACCGCGGCCTCGGTGCAGTTGAGGCTCTGAACGCGGTTGATCGCTCGCTGGACCGAAATATCGAAACTCTGCACCCCGAGGCTGGCGCGGTTGAAGCCGCATTCGCCGAGTGCCCGGGCCATGTCCGGCTCGAGCGTCCTGGGATCGATCTCGATCGCGATTTCCGCGTCCTCGGCGAAGGCGAACCGGGCGGCCAGGCCAGCCATCAGTCGGCGCATTTCGCCGGCCGTCATGATCGTCGGGGTGCCGCCGCCGAAATGGAGGTGACTGACGCCCTGGCGCCTCGGCAGGCAGTCGGCGACCAGCTCCATTTCCCGGGTCAGCGAGGCGAGATAGCGGCTGACCGGCGCCTCTCGCGCGGAGACGGTCGTGTGGCAACCGCAATACCAGCACATTTTGCGGCAGAACGGGATGTGCACGTAGAGCGACAGGTCGCCGGGCGGAAGGTCTTCCAGCCACGAGCGATAGTCTCCCGCCCCCACCGCGTCCGAAAAATGCGGCGCCGTCGGATAGCTCGTGTAGCGCGGAATGCACGCATCGCCGTAGCGCGCCAGAAGCTCGGGAGTCAGCACATCGGACACCCGAGGCGGATTATCCGGTTTGGCAACGCGGAGCTTGATTCAGATCATCTGTCTTCCCTATCGATGCTCTAAGCGACGCGTATGAGGGGCTCCGCAGGCGTGGAACGTGGACAAAGCTGAAACCCGCCCCGCGAGCGGCCTGGTCGATTCCTTCGGCCGTCGAATCACCTACGCCCGCATGTCAGTCACTGACCGCTGCGACCTGCGCTGCCGTTATTGCATGGCCGAGCGCATGCAGTTCCTTCCCAGGCGCGAAATCCTGACCCTCGAGGAGCTGGCGCTGCTCGGCGACATCCTCATTGCGCGGGGGGTGCGAAAGATCCGCCTGACCGGCGGTGAGCCGCTGGTTCGCAAGGGCATGATGGAACTCGTGCGCATGCTTGGCCGGCGGCTCGGAAATGGGCTCGACGAACTCGCCTTGACCACCAATGCCACCCGCCTCGAGCGGTTCGCGTCCGAACTTCGCGACGCCGGGGTGGAGCGGGTCAACGTTAGCCTCGACAGCCGCCGCCCGGAGCGCTTCGCCCACATCACCCGCGGTGGCGACCTGGGCCAGGTCCTGCGCGGGATCGACGCCGCCCTCAAGGTCGGGCTTCAGGTCAAGATCAACATGGTCGCGCTGGCCACGATCAACGAGGACGAAATCGAGGACATGATGCGCTGGTGCGCGGCGATGGCGATTGACCTGACCCTCATCGAAACCATGCCCTTGGGTGAGGTCGAGGAGGATCGCACCGACCATTATCTTCCGCTCGATGTCGTTCGGCGGCGGATCGAGGAGTGCTTCACGCTCGTACCCTCGAGCCGTCGCAGCGGCGGGCCGGCGCGCTATTTCGACGTCACCGAGCTGCGCTCGCGGCTCGGCCTGATTACCCCGCTGACCAATAATTTCTGCGATGGCTGCAATCGCATCCGAGTCGCCGCCACCGGCTCGGTCTACGGTTGCCTCGGCCACGACCAGAAAGTCGAGTTGCGCGACGCGCTCCGCTCGAGCGGTGGCGCCGGGGCGGTCGACGAATTGCTGGACCGGCTGCTGGCCGGGAAGCCGCGGCGTCATGACTTCCGGATCGGCGGAGCGCCCGCGGTTGCCCGACACATGAGTGTCACCGGCGGGTAGCGCGAGCCAAATGATCCTGATCAATCCCTTGATCCCAAGGCGCTGCGAGAGGGGCGCTGGGTACTCATCGCAATCCGGGGAAAGATCATCATGATCAGCGAGAGCGCGCAGCCTGCGAGCGGAGCAAGCCAGGCTCTGTGGTCGAGCACCATCGCCTTTACCGTTTGCTTCGCGGTGTGGACGATCTTCTCCATCATCGGTCTTGGGGTGAAGGACGAGCTTGGCCTGAGCGAAACCGAGTTCGGCCTGCTGATCGGAACGCCAATCCTCACCGGTTCGCTCACTCGGGTCGTGCTCGGCGTGTGGGCCGACCAGTACGGCGGGCGCCGGGTCTTCGCGGCTGTGATGGTGCTCGCCGCGATTGCGACCTTCCTGACATCCTACGCCGACAGCTACGCCGAGCTGCTCATCGCCGCGCTCGGCGTCGGGATCGCCGGCGGCGCTTTCTCGGTCGGCGTGACCTATGTGTCGAAGTTCTATCCGAAGGAAAAGCAGGGCACGGCGCTCGGCATCTTCGGGGCCGGGAACGTCGGATCCGCGGTGACCAAGTTCCTCGCGCCATTCGTGATGATCGCGATGGGTTGGCAGGCGGTCGCCCAGATCTGGGCGGTCGGCCTGATTGTGACCGCAGTCCTGTTCCTGCTGTTCACCAAGGAAGACCCCGAGCAGCGCGAGCGCGCGAGCTCGGGTGTCAAGGCGCCCAGCATGCGCAGCCAGCTTGCCGTCCTCAAGAACATCCAGGTGTGGCGCTTCGCGCTCTATTACTTTTTCGTGTTCGGCGCCTTCGTCGCCCTCGCGCTGTGGCTTCCGCGCTATCTGATGGGGGTCTACGGCCTCGACGTGAAGACCGCCGGGATGCTCGCCGCATTCTACTCGGTTCCGGCCAGCCTGTTCCGCATCTACGGCGGCACCTTGTCCGACCGCTACGGCGCACGGTCGGTTCTCTACGTGACGTTCGCTGTCTCGGTCCTGACGACCTTCATGCTGTCCTATCCGCCGACCACTTATATCATCGAGGGCGTTCGCGGGCCGATCACCTTCCGGACCGAGATGGGCCTGATCCCGTTCCTGGTGACGATCTTCGTGCTCGGCTTCGTCATGAGCCTTGGCAAGGCCGCCGTGTTCAAGCACATCCCGGTCTATTACCCCAACCACGTCGGCGCGGTCGGCGGCCTGGTCGGGATGATCGGCGGGCTCGGCGGCTTTGTTCTGCCGCTCGCGTTCGGCGCGCTCAACGATATCACCGGGGTGTGGACGAGCTGCTTCGTCCTGTTGTTCGTGCTCGTCGCCGTTGCGCTCGCGTGGATGCACTTTGCAGTCCGCAGCATGGAGCGTTCGGCAATGAAGCGGGGCGAGGCCGGCCAGGTGCCCGAGCTTCCGGAAATGCAGGGGTTCGGCGAGGCCGGGATCACCACCCCACCCCGGCTTGCCGGTCCCATCGAGGAATGGCGGCCCGAGGACGCCGACTTCTGGACGCAACGCGGCCGCCCGGTTGCCCGGCGCAACCTGTGGATCTCGACCTATTGCCTGATGCTGTCGTTCGCAGTCTGGATGGTTTGGAGCGTGGTCGTCGCCAGGCTTCCCGCGATCGGTTTCGATTTTACCACGGCCCAATTGTTCTGGCTGGCCGCGCTTCCGGGTCTGTCCGGGGCGACCTTGCGCATCTTCTACGCATTCCTCGTGCCGGTCTTCGGCGGGCGCTTGTGGACTACCTTGTCGACCGCCTCGCTCCTGATCCCGGCGTTCGGCATCGGCTATGCGGTGCAGTCCCCCGAGACGCCCTATCTGATCTTCCTCGTGCTGGCCCTGCTGTGCGGGCTCGGCGGCGGAAATTTCGCGTCGTCGATGGCCAACATCAGCTATTTCTTCCCCAAGGCAGAGAAGGGCAACGCGCTGGCGATCAACGCCGGTCTAGGCAATCTCGGCGTCAGCCTGATGCAATTCCTGGTGCCGGTAGTCATCACCGTGAGCCTGTTCGGGGCGTTCGGCGGCCAGGCGCAAGTGGCCGAGGACGGCACGCGGCTGTGGATGCAGAACGCCGGCTTCCTGTGGGTGCCGCTGATTGTGATCGGCACTGTCGCCGCTTGGTTCGGAATGAACGACCTCATGAGCGCCAAGTCCTCGTTCGCCGACCAGTCTGCGATCTTCGGCCGGCTCCACACCTGGCTAATGTGCTGGCTTTATACTGGCACGTTCGGCACGTTCATCGGCATGTCGGCCGGCTTTCCATTGCTTTCCAAGCTGGTCTTTCCGGAGGTCAACGCTCTAAAATATGCCTTCGTCGGGCCACTGCTTGGCGCAGTGTCGCGGGCCGCGACAGGCTGGGTATCCGACCGCTTCGGCGGGGCGCGGGTCAGCTTCTGGGTGTTCGTCGTGCAAATTGCAGCGATCGCCGGAATGATCTGGTTTCTCGACGCGCGCAGCTTCACCGGCTTCTTCGGTATGGTGTTGCTTCTGTTCATCGCCAGCGGCGTCGGCAATGCCTCGACCTTCCAGATGGTGCCCGGGATCATGCGCCGGGAAGTGGACCGTTCGGTACCCGGTCTTCCCGACGACGAACGCCGCAAGCAGGCCGAGCGCGAGTCGGCGGCGGTCATCGGCTTCACCTCGGCCATTGCCGCCTACGGCGCCTTCTACATTCCCAAGGCCTATGGCTCGTCGATCGAACTGACCGGAACGGCCAACGCCGCCCTGTGGGGTTTTCTCGTCTTTTACCTAAGCTGCGCGGTGTTGACATGGTTTGCGTACAGCGGACCGCGCGGCATTCTCCACGACGTCGAACGCGCTCGCCCCGCGCGGTCGATGACCCCGCTTCCCGCCTAGAAGGAAAACCGGATGAGCCATTTTCTCGACCGCCTCACCTACTTCCGCCAAAGCCGGGAGAAATTTTCCGCCGGGCACGGGATCACCACCAATGAGGCGCGCGAGTGGGAAGACGCCTATCGCAAGCGCTGGGCGGCCGACAAGATTGTCCGTTCGACGCACGGAGTGAACTGCACCGGCTCCTGTTCGTGGAAAATCTACGTGAAGGGCGGCATCGTCACCTGGGAAACCCAGCAGACCGATTATCCCCGCACCCGACCCGATCTTCCCAACCATGAGCCGCGCGGCTGCCCGCGCGGGGCGAGCTACAGCTGGTACCTCTATTCCGGCACGCGCATCAAATACCCGCTGGTCCGCGCCCGGCTGGTCCGGCACTGGCGCGAGGCGCGCAAGACGATGGCTCCGGTGGCGGCCTGGAAATCGATCGTCCAGGATACGGACAAGCGCCGCGACTGGGTGTCGAAGCGCGGCCGCGGCGGCTTCGTCCGCGTCGGCTGGGACGAGGTGACCGAGATCATCGCCGCCGCCAATGCCTATACCATCAAGGAATATGGCCCGGACCGGATCGCCGGCTTCTCGCCGATCCCGGCAATGTCGATGATCTCCTATGCCGCGGGCAGCCGCTATCTGTCGCTGATCGGCGGCAATCTGCTCAGCTTCTACGACTGGTATTGCGACCTTCCGCCATCGAGCCCGCAAACCTGGGGAGAGCAGACCGACGTCCCGGAAAGCGCCGACTGGTACAACGCGGGCTTCCTCCTGGTGTGGGGCTCGAACATCCCGATGACCCGCGCGCCCGACGCTCACTTCTATTCGGAGGTTCGCTACCGCGGCGCGAAAAGCGTGGTCATCGCCCCGGATTATAACGAGGCCGCCAAATTCTCCGACCTGTGGCTGCATCCCAAACAGGGCACCGACGCCGCGCTCGCGCTAGCCCTCGGCCATGTCGTTCTTCGCGAGTTCTACGTCGATCGCCAGACCGAATATTTCACCGACTACACGCGCAAATATTCCGACTTTCCGCTGCTCGTTAAGCTCGTCGAGCGCGACGGCCGGCTGGTGCCCGATCGCTTGCTTCGCGCCGCCGACATCAAGGGCGCACTCGGCGAGAAGGCCAACCCCGACTGGAAGGCGGTGGCCTATGACGAGCTCAGCGGAAAGCTCGTCGCACCGCTCGGCTCGGCCGGCCACCGCTGGGGCGATGCCGGCAAGTGGAACCTCGAGGAGAAGGACGGCCGCGGCCGCGACGTTCGGCTGCGCACAACGCTCGCCGACGACCATGATTCGATCGAAGCGGTCGCCTTTCCCTATTTCGGCGGCGACGCCCCTCACGATTTCGTCGCGACCGACCACGAAGAGATCCTGCTTCGCAACGTTCCGATCAAGACGATCAAGCTGTCCGACGGCTCGAAGGGTGCGGTCGCCACGGTGTTCGACCTGTTCTGCGCCAATTACGGGGTCGATCGCGGCTTTGGCGGGCCCAATGTCGCCAAGGACTTCGACGAGGATTTGCCGTTCACTCCCGCCTGGGCGGAAAAAGTCACCGGCGTGCCGCGCCAGGCAATCATCCAGGTAGCGCGCGAATTCGCCGCCAATGCGGAGGTCACCAAGGGCCGCTCGATGGTCATCCTCGGCGCCGGTCTCAACCACTGGTATCACATGGACATGAGCTATCGCGGGATCATCTCGCTGCTCGTGATGTGCGGCTGCATCGGCCAGTCCGGCGGCGGCTGGTCCCATTATGTCGGCCAGGAAAAGCTTCGCCCGGCGACGGGCTGGCTGCCGCTTGCGTTCGCGCTCGACTGGACCCGCCCGGTACGCCAGATGAACGGCACCAGCTTCTTCTACGCGCACACTGACCAGTGGCGCTACGAATCGCTCAGGATGTCGGAAATCCTCTCACCGCTGGCGCCCGACGGCGACTGGTCGGGCAGCATGCTCGACTATAACGCCAAGGCCGAGCGAATGGGCTGGCTCCCGTCCGCGCCGCAGTTCGACGCCAACCCGATCGAATGGGGCAACAAGCTCCATGCCAGCGGCGACAATCCGGCCGAAGCGGTCGCCGGCGCCTTTAAATCGGGCGAGCTGAAGCCCTCGAGCCTCGATCCCGACAATCCGGTCAACTGGCCGCGCAACATGTTCTTCTGGCGCTCGAACGTGCTCGGCGCGAGCGGCAAGGGCCATGAATATTTTCTCAAGCACCTGGTCGGCTCGATGCACGGCGTAGTCGGCACGGACGAGGAAGCTGCCGGCCACGACCGGCCGCGCGACGTGGTGTGGCGTGATGAAGCGCCGGTCGGCAAGCTCGACCTGATGGTCAACATCGACTTTCGCATGTCGACGACCAGCATCTATTCCGACATCGTCCTGCCCACCGCCACCTGGTACGAAAAGCACGACCTCAACACGTCCGACATGCACCCGTTCATTCACCCGCTGTCGGCGGCGGTGGACCCGGCGTGGGAGACGCAGAGCGACTGGAATATCTTCCGCGCCATCGCGAAGAAATTCTCCGACGTCGCCCCCGAGGTGCTCGGTATCGAGCACGACCTGGTAATGTCGCCCATTCTTCACGACACGCCGGCCGAGCTTGCGCAGCCGTATGAGCCGAAGGACTGGATGAAGGGCGAATGCGATCCCGTCCCGGGCAAGACCATGCCCAATGTCGCGCTGGTCGAGCGCAACTATCCCGAGACCTACGCCCGCTTCACCGCCATGGGTCCGCTGCTCGAGAAGCTCGGCAATGGCGCCAAGGGGCTCAATTGGGATACCAAGCACGAGATCGATTTGCTCGGCGACCTCAATGGCCGCGTTCTCGACGGACCGACCGCCGGGCGTCCCAAGATCGATACCGACATCGACGCCTGCGAGACCATCCTGATGCTCGCGCCGGAAACCAACGGCGAGGTCGCGGTCAAGGCATGGGAGGCGCTCGGCAAGGCCACCGGCCGGGATCACCGCCACCTCGCCCACGGCAAGGAGGAGGAAAAGATCCGTTTCCGCGACGTGACTGCGCAACCGCGCAAGATCATCTCCTCGCCGATCTGGTCAGGACTTGAGAGCGAGCATGTCTGCTACAACGCGGGCTACACCAACGTCCACGAGCTGATCCCGTGGCGCACGCTGACCGGCCGCCAGCAACTCTACCAGGACCACCACTGGATGCGCGCGTTCGGGGAGGGCTTCGTCACCTGGCGGCCGCCGATCGACACCAAGACGGTCCGCCAGGTGCTCGGGAAGCTGCCCAACGGCAACAAGGAAATCTTGCTCAACATCCTCACGCCGCACCAGAAATGGGGCATCCATTCGACCTATACCGAGAACCTCATCATGCTCAGCCTCAACCGCGGCGGGCCGACAGTGTGGATCAGCGAGGATGACGCGAAGGCCGCGGGCATTGTCGACAATGACTGGATCGAGGTGTTCAACGTCAACGGCGCGCTCACTGCCCGTGCCATCGTCTCGCAGCGCATCATGCCCGGCTCGGCACTGATGTACCACGCGCAGGAGAAGCTGGTGAACACGGTCGGCTCGCAGATCACCGGCCAGCGCGGCGGCATCCACAACAGCGTCACCCGGATCAACATGAAGCCGACCCACATGATCGGCGGCTATGTCCAGCTCGCCTACGGCTTCAATTACTATGGGACGGTCGGCGCCAACCGCGACGAGTTCGTCGTGCTTCGCAAGATGAGCGAGGTGAACTGGTTCGACAAGGCGGCCGACGACGCGATGAACGTCGAGGGCGGGACCGCCGACTGGGGGACCGGTCCCAAGCCCAACCAAGCCGCCGGAAAGGAGGTGGCGTGATGAAGGTTCGCGCGCAGATTGCGATGGTCCTCAACCTCGACAAGTGCATCGGCTGCCACACCTGTTCGATCACCTGCAAGAACGTGTGGACCAACCGCGAGGGGGTCGAATACGTCTGGTTCAACAATGTCGAGACCAAGCCCGGCATTGGCTACCCCAAGGATTGGGAGAACCAGGAGCGTTGGAAGGGCGGCTGGGTCCGCCGCAAGAACGGCAAGATCGTCCCGCGCCAGGGTTCCAAGTGGCGCATTCTTTCCAAGATTTTCGCCAACCCGCACCTTCCCGAGATCGACGACTTCTATGAGCCGTATACGTTCGAATATGAGTGGCTGCAGTCGGCGCCCGAGCTCCAGGCCCAGCCCACCGCCCGCCCGCGCTCGCTGGTAACCGGGGAGAAGCTCAACAAGATCGAATGGAGCGGCAACTGGGAAGACATGCTCGGCGGCGAGTTCGAGAAGCGCGGCCACGACTATAATTTCGAGGGGGTCGAGAAGGAGATCTACGGCCAGTTCGAAAAGACGTTCATGATGTACCTGCCGAGGCTGTGCGAGCACTGCCTCAACCCGTCCTGCCTCGCGTCCTGCCCGTCGGGCGCGATCTACAAGCGCGCCGAGGACGGCATCGTTCTCATCGACCAGGAAAAATGCCGCGGCTGGCGGATGTGCGTGTCGGGCTGCCCGTACAAGAAAATCTACTACAACTGGGCGTCGGGCAAGTCGGAGAAATGCATCTTCTGTTATCCGCGGATCGAAACCGGACAACCGACCGTCTGCTCCGAAACCTGCGTCGGGCGAATCCGGTATCTCGGGGTCGTGCTGTATGACGCGGACAAGATCGAGGCGGCGGCGTCGGTCGAGGATCCCAAGGACCTCTACCCCGCCCAGCTCAGCGTGTTCCTCGACCCGAATGACATCGCCGTCCAGGAGGCGGCTCGCGCCGAGGGCATCACCGACCAGTGGCTCGAGGCGGCGATGCGCTCGCCGGTCTACAAGATGGCGGTCGAATGGAAGATCGCCTTCCCCCTGCACCCCGAATATCGCACTCTGCCGATGGTCTGGTACGTCCCGCCCTTGTCGCCGATCCAGTCGGCCGCAGAGGCCGGCAAGATGTCGGTCAAGGACAATATGCCCGACGTCCGCAGCCTTCGGATCCCGCTGCGCTACCTTGCCAATCTGCTGACCGCCGGTGACGAGGAGCCGATCGCCGCGGCGCTCGAGCGGATGCTGGCGATGCGCGCCTACATGCGCGCCAAGACCGTCGATGGCCGGATCGACGAAAGCATTCCCGAACGGGTTGGCCTCACCCGCGCGCGGATCGAGGAGATGTACAAGATCATGGCGCTCGCCGCCTATGAGGACCGTTACGTCATCCCCACCGCCCGGCGGGAGATGGATGAGGATGCGTTCGTGCTGCGTGGCTCGTCGGGCTTTGGCTTCCGCGAAAACACGCTTGGCTCGAGCAAGGTCAATCTGTTCGGCGGCGGCGCGAAGAAAGCGCCGCGAACCCCCGACATGGAGGTCTCGAAATGATCCGTACGCTGCGGGCGCTTGCCGTCTTGCTCGGCTACCCGTCGGCCGAGATCAAAGCCAACATCGCGGAAATCGCGGCGGAGCTCGACCGCGAAGGCGCGCTCGCCGGCGTCAAACGCGGCCGGCTGGCGGCGCTACTCGAACGGTTCGAGCGTGACGAGCTGCTCGACCTGCAGTCGGTCTACAGCGAATTGTTCGACCGCTCGCGCTCGCTCTCACTGCACCTGTTCGAGCATGTCCATGGCGACAGTCGCGAGCGAGGCCAGGCAATGATCGACCTCGGCCAGCAATATATGGAAAGCGGCTTCTTTCTCGAGGGTGGCGAGCTTCCGGACTTCGTCCCGGTCTTCCTCGAATACGCGTCGTGCCTGCCGGCGTCCGAGGCCCGCGAGATGCTCGCCCAGCCGGGGCACGTGTTCGCCGCGTTGGCCGAGCGCCTCGACAAGCGCGAGTCCGATTACGCCGGTATCTTCCACTGCCTGGTCGCGCTTGCCAGGGCCCGAATCGATCCCGATGCGCGCGCGGTCATCGACCAGAACACGCCCGCCGAAGATTCCGCCGATATCGATTCCGAATGGGAGGAGGCGCCGGTGTCGTTCAACCTCGCGGGCGCTCACGAAATGGGCGGACCGACCGGCGTGGTTGCGAAGATCAGGGCGTCGAACCGCCCGGTGAGCCAGGAGGCCACACGATGAATGCCTTTATCAACCAGCTCGCTTTTGGCTGGTATCCCTATCTCGCGGTCACCGTGCTTGTCGTTGGAAGCATCCTTCGCTTCGATGCCAACCAGTACACCTGGCGGTCGCAATCCAGCCAGTTCCTTCGCCGCCGGCAGATGGTGCTCGGGTCGAACCTTTTTCACATGGGCATCATCATTCTGTTCTTTGGCCATCTCGTCGGGCTGCTGACGCCGGTGACGGTGATCGACACGCTCGGTATCGGCCACTCCTTCAAGCAGACCGCCGCGTTGGTGGTCGGCGGAATCGCCGGCGTCGCCGCTTTCGTCGGCTGCTCGCTGCTGCTTCATCGGCGGCTGTTCGACCCGCGCATCCGCCGCAGCTCGTCGATCGGTGATATCGCGGTGCTGGTGTTGATCTGGGCCCAGCTGGTGCTCGGCATCCTCACCACCTGGTGGACGCTCGAGCATCTGGACGGCAGCGAAATGCTGCGCTTCATGAACTGGGCCAATGGGATTTTGACCCTCAACCCAGGCGCACCGCAATATATCCAGGACGTCGCCCTGGTCTACAAGCTGCACATCATCCTTGGCCTGACCTTGTTCCTGATCACGCCGTTTACGCGCCTGGTACACATCTGGAGCGCGCCGATCTGGTTCCTGATGCGGCCAGGCTACCAGATCGTGCGCTCGCGCCGGGCCAAGGGCGCCGCAACATCGGCAACCCACGGTCCCGCGGGCGGCGCTCCGAGCTATGGCGGGCCGACCGTCCTCCGGCAGATGGCCGAAAGCGGGCAGGAAGGGGCATGAGCCGCCGGCTCGACGTCATCAATGTCGAGGACCCGGCGCAGCGCGCCCGGCCCCAGATGATGAGCTCGTGCGAGACGAGCGGCTGCGGCGGCGGTCCGGAGCCGCTCATCCCGCCGCCCCCCACGTTCGGTGAAGTGCGCGTCAACGGCGTCGAGATCTTGCCCGAAGCCATAGCCGAGGAAATCCAGCACCACCCGGCGCCCGATGCCGAGACCGCCTGGATCGAGGCGGCGCGGGCGCTCGCGGTGCGCGAATTGCTGCTGCAGCAGGCGCGTAGCCGCGGGATCGTCGCCGAACCGCTGGCCGACGAAGGTGGCCGAAGCGAGGTCGAGGAGGATGCACTGGTCCGTGCCTTGCTCGAGGCGGACGTCTCCCCGGCGGAACCCTCCGACGCGGAGTGCCGGCGCTATTACGACGCCAACCTTCATCGCTTTCGCACGCCCGACTTGTTCGAGGCTGCCCACATCCTGATCGAGCCCGAGGGAAGCGATGATGGAGCGTGGGACGCGGCGCTTGCGCGCGCGCGGTCGATCGTCGCGGCGATCGGTGACGATGCCGCCGCTTTCGCCGCCGCGGCGCGGGCCAATTCGGCCTGCGCCTCCAAGTTGCAGGACGGCTCGCTCGGCCAAATCCGCCGCGGCGAGCTGGTCGCCGAAGTGCAGCAGGGGCTGGAGGCGTTGGTCGAGGGCACCACTGCCCGCGAGCCGGTGCGTTCGCGCTTTGGCTGGCATGTCCTTCGCCTGCACCGCCGGATAGCCGGCCACACCCTGCCGTTCGAGGCAGCTCGCGAGCGCATTGCCGACATGCTTGAGGCACGCAGCTGGTCGGTGGAGGCGGCGCGATACGTCGCCCGGCTGGCAGCCGAAGCGGAGGTCGAGGGAGTGCGCATCGAGGGTCTCAACTGATGCCGATGCTCGGCGACATCCTCGCCTCAGCGCGCACCGCCTCGAATTCCTTTCAAACCTGGCTCGAGCGGTCGGATCCGGCACTGGCGGCTGACGTCGCGAGATCAGCCGAGGCACGGGGGTCGACCCCCACCGGCTTCGTCCGCTCGGCGATTGCCGACTTCAACCGTTTCGCGAGCGAGGAGGATTGGGCGACGCTGACCTCAAGCCTGCGCGACACCGCCGACCCGGGGACGACATGTCTTCTGGCGATGGTGCACTGGCGCTTGACGGCGCGGAGCTGCGCGGCGCACTCACCGTTCGACACCGGACGGACCGAAGCGGAGGGCACAGCATGAGTAGCGGCAAGCGGGACGAGCCGAGCAACGTTCCTCTCAATCCCTCGCTCAAGAGCGAGAAGGAGACGGTCTACGAAACCGAGATATCCTCGCCTGCGCCCATCGATTCGACCTCGGCGCAGGAGAATGAAGGCGAGGGCTGGCCGCTAATCTGGCTGGTGGTGACCATCGTTGGCGTGGCCCTGGCGATCTACTTTCTTGCCTGAGTCGCCGGGCGCGGCGACCGCACGAAAGAATCCCACCGTGTCGACACTAAGCCCGAACCGCTCGATCGCCGCGCGGCAAGCCGAGTTCGGGTCGCCGCAGCTGCGCGCAGCCATCGTCACGCTTATGGTCTTGCAGCCCTCGTTTGCCGCCACCTCCTCCAGCGCGGCGTAAAGTCGCGCTCGTACGGGATCGTCGGCCCCCAGCGCGAAGGCGGCGAACAGCATCACGTCAAGCGCCTGCTCGTGGCGCAGGTCGATGGACCGCCGGAATGCCGCCGCGCCGTGGACGCAGCCGTCCGGGGCACCGACGGCGAGTATCCCGCCGCCACCGGCGATCAGCGCCTCGCCGAAGGTTTCCCATCTTTGTTGGCTGACCCGGGTCGCCGAGCGCACCAGCGGATAAGCGTCCGCCAGGCATTCGGCATCGAGCCTCCGGACTGTCCAATCTTCCATTCGCGCTCGTTTCAGGTCACATGGCTGATTGAACGCTAGGTCGGATCGGCTATTTCGACATTGCGCTGAATCATTCTCGCCAATCGGCGAGCCTTTGTGGGATGTCCTCCATTGCCTTACGCACCGGGCGGGAAACTAACCGAGTTGCCGGCCGGGCATCCGTGCGAAACCTGCCCGGTTCGGCCGATCACCATCTGCCGGGGCCTCGATGCGCCGACCCTGGCCGGCATGCGCTCGCTTGGTACGATGCAGCGGATGCAACCCGGACAATCGGTGTTCCACGAAGGTGACCCGGCGCAGCGCGTGTTCATGGTCACTCAGGGCGCGCTCAAGCTATACACATTGCTCGCCGATGGCCGCCGCCAGGTTACCGGCTTCATGTTCCCCGGCGACTTCCTGGGCATCAGCGTCGACGAGGAATATGCATTCACCGTGGAGGCGCTCGACAAGTCCGAACTGTGGTGGTTTTCGCGTGAGGCCTTTGAGCGGTTCCTCGCCGAGCACCCCAGGGTCGAGCGGGAGCTCTATCGGCTGGCGGCGCATGAACTCGCCGAGGCCCAGCGCCAGATAGTCCTGCTCGGACGCAAGGCTGCGCATGAGAGGCTCGCGAGCCTCTTTCACTCGCTCTTGCTGAGGGCCGAGCGGGCGAGCGGGGTAAGTCAGCAGGCCTTCGACCTGCCGATGAGCCGGATCGACATCGCCGACTATCTCGGGCTGACCAAGGAAACGGTGAGCCGGATGATCGCGCATCTGCGAAGTCGTAGACTGATCCGGCTGCAGAGCCAGAACCGGGTCGAGGTGCTGGACCGCGGCGGCCTCGAAGCAGTCGCGCAGGGTGATGGCGACGCCTAGCCTCGCCACCACGGCTCAATAGGCCCACTCCGCCTGGAGCCACAGTTTGCGAGTATCTGATCCAAAGTCACGCGCATCGTAGTTCGCGAACTTTAGCAGCATGCCAAGCTTGCCACGCTTAAAGCCGATCGAAGCGTCCCATTCGGTGCCATATTCCATATCGCCGCGCGCTGAGTCGAACTGGTGGAAGACGATCTGCGCATCAAGGCCGGGCAGCGCGGGCACGCTGGCGAATGTCTTGCCCACCGAGACATAGGCGTCTTGCAACCCGGCTGGTGGAGTGGAAAGGAACAGATCCGCCCAGCCGTTGAACTTGTGCAGCGTCGCCATTGGCGTCTGCACGGCTCGGCCGTTGTCACTACCAAGCTTCTCCCAGCCGGCCGCAAGCGCAAAGCCGGCGAGCTTGGTCGACCCTTCGAACGCCCAATAATCGGCGGCGTAGTCGAACGGATTGTCGGCATGGTCCGATTGACGGGCATAGCTTGCGCGTAGCGCGAGCTTGTTCTTTGGGCCGAGCGGAATTGCTGAACTGCCGATCGCGCCATAAGTCTGGCTGCTGTTGGCCAGCACGGCGTCTTCGCCATAATCCAGCACGTAGGAAAAAACTCTGGCGTCGACGGGGCCGAGCTTGGCGCCGAGCCCGGCGAACAGGAAGTCGCCGCGAAACGCGGTCCGCTTGCCGGCCTCTTCGCCAAAGATCGTCCGCTGGCTGATGGCGTAGGTAAGGTCGGCCGTCACCCCGCCCGCCTTGCCCTCTGCCCGCACCGCGTCGAACGTTTGTTCGTTCTGGCGCCAGCCGACCGATCCGACCCATCGCTGGTCGTCGAGATTGATCCGCTGGCGTCCGGCGGTGAGCGCGAAGCCGGGCGTCTTATACTGGAGCTGCAGCCGGTTGAGCTCGAGGTTTCGCGGGTCCGAGATGACGGCAAATTGCGGCCGCCGCTGGTCGTCATCGGTCACGAACGGGAAGGCGTTGTAATCGTTGATTGCCGCCAGCGTCGCTTCGGCTTCGGCGAGCACCGACCAGCGCCCCGCTTTGGCCTCGGCGCCGCCGCGCAGCCGGAAGGTTACGGCTTCCGCTTCGAGCCCGCCCTGGTCGACGCTTTCCACGCGCGCTCTGGCGTCGAGGATGGGCGTGAACTTCACGCCGTCGATAGGCTCAGCGGCATGGGCCGGCGAACCGAGGAGCGCGGCTGCCGCGACGGCAAACGCCAGTGTCCCGATCGAATCCGATGGACGCATGTCACCCGCCGTCGTTGAACTTGCCACTTCCTAGGCGAGTGGCCTGCGCGCTCAATGATCTAGCGCAAAATCGCTTTGCCCGGTCGCTGCCACGCCTGCCTTCGGCTAGGTGAGGGCGATGGACGCCGCGACGATCTTGTGGATGGCGATGCTGATGGCACTGGCCGCAGCGCTTTATTCCAGCGTCGGGCATGGCGGCGCGTCGGCCTATCTGGCCATCATGGCGCTGTTCTCGGTTGCTCCCGAGACCATGCGCCCGACCGCGCTCGCGCTCAATCTCGTGGTCGCTACCTTTGCCGCGGCGAGCTTCGCTTTGGCCGGTCAGACCAACTGGCGGCTGCTGGCAGGCTTCGCGGTCGGTGCGGTCCCGGCGGCGTTTATAGGTGGCGGCGTGACGTTGGCGCCGGAATATTATCGGCCGCTGGTTGGTATCGTCTTGCTCCTCGCCGCATTCCGCCTGTTCTGGCAACCGGAGCGGCTGGCGGAGCGCCCGCTTCGCGCGCCGCGGCTGGCGATCACTCTGCCGACTGGAGCCGGTCTCGGCCTTCTGGCGGGACTGACCGGTACCGGTGGAGGCATCTTCCTCAGCCCGCTCATCATCCTGTTCGGCTGGGAGGATGCGCGCAAGACTGCGGGCGTGGCCGCGGCCTTCATCGTCCTCAACTCCGCGGCCGGGCTTCTCGGCAATCTCGCAAGCGTGGAGCGCCTTCCCCCGTCCTTGCCGTTCCTGATCGTGGCGGTGTTCGGCGGAGCGCTGCTCGGCAGCTGGCTCGGCAGCGCCCGCCTGCCTCGCCGCCGGCTGCTTCAGGCGCTGGCCGTGGTGCTGGTCATCGCCGCGGGCAAGCTGCTGCTGTCATGACCAACGCCGTCGTCGTCCTCGCCGGTGGGTCGGGCAGCCGGATCGGCGGCGGCAAGCCGCTCCGCCTGCTCGGCGGGAGGCGGCTGATCGACCGCGCACTGTCGCTCGCGGCGCTTTGGTCGCCAACCGTCGCGGTCGCCGTTCGTGACCAAGGGCAGGTCGCCCCGCTCGCCGCGCGTTGCATAGCGGACGTGGCGGACATCGAGGGCCCGCTCGCCGGACTTGCGTCGGCCCTTCGCTTCGGGACCGAACAGCGCGCGCAAACGGTCCTGACCATCCCGGCCGACATGCCCTTCCTGCCCGTCGATCTCGCCGAGCGGCTGGCCGAGGCGCTCGGCGAATTGGATTGTGCAATGGCCGCGAGCGAAGGGCGCGCCCATCCGGTTTGTGCGCTCTGGCGCACGACTGCCTCCGCAGCGCTCCCGGATTACCTCGCCACCGGCCAGCGTTCGCTGCGCGGCTTTGCACAGGCTCTCGGGGCAGTGGTCGTCGACTGGCCGGTCGAGAACGGCGATCCATTCATCAACATCAACTCGGCGGGCGATTTGGCCGCCGCGGAGAGCCTGCTAGCGAGTCAGAACGCCAGCACCTGAACGGCCTCGCCCGCCGCTTGCGCGGGCGCGTCGGGGCGCTGGCGGACCAGCAGCTCGGCTTCGGCCAGTGCGCGTTGCGCGCTGGAATCCTGGAATCCGATCAATTCGACCAAATCGCCCGCCCAGCGCGCGCGGTGGAAGGTCTCACGCCCGCCACATTGCAGAAGCGGCGCGGCGAGCAGCGCGGGCCTCCAGCGGTGTGCGTCGCCGGGGTCGCGCCCGGACAGCCCGGCGAGAAGCGGGGCGAGCAGCAGTCGCGCGGTCACCAGCGCCGACGTAGGGTTGCCCGGCAAGCCCATCATCAGCCGGTCGCCGACGCGCCCTAGCCACACCGGTTTGCCCGGCTTGATCGCTACCTTCTCGAACAGTGGCTCGAGCCCGAGCGGCGCGAACATCGCCTTGGCGAAGTCCCTTTCTCCAACCGACGCGCCGCCGGTTACGACTACAAGGTCGCCCTTGTCCACGGCGCGTCTCGCCGCCTCGGTGAGGAGATCGAGCGAGTCGCCTGCGCGTTCGCGCAAGACAGTCTCGCCGCCCCACTCAGCCACCAAGGCAGCGACTCCCAGCGCCACGCTGTCAGGAATGGAGTCCGCCCCGGCGACCGCGCATCCCGGCTCGACCAGCTCGTCGCCGGTGCTGACGATTGCGACCCTGGGCCTCGTGTGGACGATAACCGCCCCCAGGTCCGCTCCCGCAGCGGCGACGATGGCGCGCTTGTCGAGCAGGCGTCCGGCGGCGAGCATTTCCTCTCCCACTCGAAAATCGCTCGCCCGAGCGCGGATGTGGCGGGCTGGGCCGGGGTCGTCCACGATCAGCGCCGTCGCTCCGTCGCGCGTGACCATTTCCTGCATGATCACTCGGTCGGCCCCCTCGGGCACCGTCGCGCCGGTAAAAATCCGCGCGCATTGACCGGCAGAGATCACGCCGTTCCACCCGGATCCTGCAAAGGATTCAGCGATGATCGCGAGCTTCACCGGCCGATCGCTGAGGTCGGCGTCCCTTACCGCATACCCGTCCATCGCCGAGACATCGGCGCGCGGTGAGTCGATCCACGCGATGACAGGCTCGGCCAGCACGCGGCCCGCGGCAAGGTGGATAGGCACGGACAGGGTCCCTACCGGCGCGGCAATGCGGCGGATGACTGCGACCGCCTCGTCGAAGCTGATCATTCCTTCGACCGGAGCCAGTCACCCGACTTGCCGCCTGATTTCGACAGCACTTCTATGCCACCGATAACCATCGACCGGTCGATCGCTTTGAGCATATCGAACAGGGTGAGGCAGGTGATGGAGACTGCCGTCAAGGCTTCCATCTCCACGCCAGTCGCTGCCTTGGTGCGAACTTCGGCTTCGGCCCGGAAGCCCGGCAGGCTTTCGTCGATAGCGATCCGCACTTGCGCCTTGGCCAGTGGCAAGGGGTGACACAATGGGATGAGTTCGGCCGTTCGCTTCGCTGCCATTAGGCCGGCCAGTTCGGCAGTGGCAATCACCGAGCCCTTGGGCGTTGTTCCTGCGCGCACCTTGTCGAGCGTCGCAGGCAGGCACGTCAACGTGCCCACTGCGGTGGCGGTACGGACGGTCTCCTCCTTGCCGGAGACGTCGACCATGCGCGCCCGGCCGTCTTCGTCAAGATGAGTCAGCCGGCTCATGCGCACAAGTGCCTTAGGCGCGGAACCTGTCCCGCAAGCGAGCAGGGACGATAGCGGCTGTCGAGCTCGTTCGCGAGGACGAGGTCCCAGCCGTCCCGACAAGCTCCAGTCGAACCCGGCAGGCAGAAAATGAAGGTGTCGCCGATTTGACCCGCGAAAGCGCGTGACTGCAGCGTGGAAAAGCCGACGGTGCCGAAACTGGCTTGATGAAAGAGCACTGCAAAACCATCCATCTCACGCCGAAACAATGGCTTAATCGCTTCGGGCGTGACGTCGCGCGGTGCGAAACCCGTCCCGCCAGTAGTAAGGATCACGTCTGTTTCCGGATCATCAGCCCAGGCCATAACCTGGCCGCGGATCGCCTCTACGTCATCCCGGACGATGGCCTTGCCCGCGAGTTGATGTCCCGCCGCTGCGAGGCGATCGGCAAGCAAGGCTCCCGATTTGTCGGTTTGCTCGTCGCGCGTATCTGAGACCGTCAGCACCGCAATCCGCAGCGCATAGAATGGCAAGCTTTGATCGATCCCCACCATGTTTCAACGCCACCGGCGACGGTCGGCAAAATCCGCGTCAGTCGGCTCGATCCAGCTTGCGCCTGACGCGCCGACTTCGCGCTTCCAGAAGATTGCTTCGGTCTTTAGCCGGTCCATCAAGTAATCCGCTGCCTCGAACGCCGCGCGCCGGTGCGCCGATGCAGCGCCCGCAAACACGATTGGTTCGCCAGCCAAAATGGTGCCGCAACGGTGGACGACGTGAACAACACCCACATCGAAGCGGTCGGCAGCTGCCGAAGCGATCATCTCGAGCGACTGTTGGGTCAATCGCGGATGGTGCTCAAGCACCAAATGATCAACAACTGCCCCTGTGCTCGTAACCGGTCGTGCCAATCCGACGAAATTGACGATGGCCCCGGCGTTATTCGCATTGCGGGTGAGATCCTCCAATTCGGCGGCGGGGTTAAAGGGCGCTTCAGCGAGGCGGGCGACGATCGCCATTCAACCACCAGAAACGGGCGCAAGGAATTCGACTTCGTCCCTCGGCCCCAACTTGTGATCGTCCGCGACAAAGGTCTCGCCAACCAGCGCTTTCACGCGGCTGTCCTGGAGGTCTTCCGCAATGACCGGGTAGATAGCGACCAGGTGGCGCCGCAGGCCTGCGACACTGCACGGCGTTTCGATAGAAACGTCGAGATGTCGCCCGATCGCGTCGGCCAGCTTGCCATAGAAGAACACTTTCATGGTCGATGTCCAACGATCGCTTAGACGAAGAGGTTCTTTGTCGTTCCCCGGTACCGGGTCAAGCCGGAGTTGATCCCAACGGGATTGTTGGGACGGCTTCTCGATCCGGTGCTATTTCAAGTTCAGTGAGACAATTTGACTCAAATCAATGACCGGCGGCGGATATAAAGCTTGGCGTCTAGGGCCGCATTCTAATGCTGTGTTTGGAAGAAATTGTGGGGCTCTGGCGCGGCGGGAACGAATGCCGGAGTGGCCTTAGCGGTTACTGCTGAGTTCGGGAGACTGTTCGGAACGGTTGCGGATAGCAGGTGGGAACGGTCGAACCTGCCGCGCGGGTTAAGGTATAGGATCTCCGCTTCCACTATTTCACTGGACGTTGGTGCATGAAAAAACCTCCGCACGCGAACACGCACGGGGCACTGCGGATACGCGGCACACGAGCTTGAAACGAACCCCCGAAGCCGCACGATTCGTCGGCCGAGCCACGGTTGTTAACGAGGTTCTGGGACGCGGAAAGTAAATTGAGGGCCCAATGACGTCTAACGAACGCCTGATGCCCACTGGCAACAGGGACGGCTGTGGCGCGCAGAAATGTGAGCGCAGGCGCCAAAGGAATTTTGCGCCTCTTCAGTCTCATCGACTATCGGCGGCCCGCTATCCTGGCCCTCGGCGCTGACATCGCAGTCGACCCCGCCGATCGAGAGTCAGCTTTGGGTGGAAAGCTGACTCTAGCCGCATCACGCGGAGCCAGCCTTATCCTGCTCAATGGATTTGAGCAGACGCTGAAGATCGGCATTTGAGTCGCCTACGGGTACAAATCCTTCCTGAAGAACAAAGGCCGACCTGATCCTGTGAGACGGCGCCGCCCAATTTTTCGCATTCACCCTTGGTCAGGGCGATAGTTTCATTTCTACCTTCTTTAGG
This sequence comes from Sphingomonas mesophila, assembly GCF_003499275.1. GTDB lineage: Bacteria > Pseudomonadota > Alphaproteobacteria > Sphingomonadales > Sphingomonadaceae > Sphingomicrobium > Sphingomicrobium mesophilum. Next base: position 2,269,442 of record NZ_QWDF01000001.1, read on the forward strand.
CGCCGAGGATGTCTGCTTTGGCCAGTCGCATGATGGTAGGGTCGCGATAATCAAAACGCCCAGGGTCAGAAGCCGCATAAGACACCTCCGCGCAGTCAAGGCGCTTTTATCCTATTTCCTCATCTTCGCGAAGCCGAGAACATGTTTACGTAAAGGCGAGGAGTGAGACTAACGGGTTCTCCCACAGATCTAGTGTCAGCTTTGGGTGGGCGCGGACTCAAGCCGGCATTAGCGAAATGGTTGAAGCCCGCATTGCGATTGTCGCTGTCTGACTAACCTCTCGGCAAGTTATGGAACGTACGCTTCAATGACCGAGGCCCTTGCGCCTTGGCTAGGTGAGGCGCAACTTATGTCAGACGTGCTACTGTATGAGCGGGCTTCAGCTTCGTTCGCGGCGGCGCTGGCAAAGCGCGGGCATCATATCGTTTACCGTACGAACGAGCTTAACCGCTGCCCGGGGTGCGGCCGTTCCAATTGGTATGTTGGACGGGTCAGCGCGGAGTGCGGCTTTTGCGGGACCGCTGTTCCATTGGCCGAGGCGTCTCGAAGTGATGGATCGGCAGCGACCCGCTCAAATTCCTCGTTTTCCCAAGACCAGCGGCGACACAAGAGACTTCCCGGCAACGGCCGCAAGCTGAAGCTCCTGGTCGACGGTTCGCCGGACAGCTTCGCAGTTCACAACATCTCCGAAGGCGGGCTGATGGGAGAGCACGAGGGTGAACTCCTCGCGGGAACCGAAGTCCAGGTCCGTTTCGACGGCGGGGTTTTAGTCCCGGCCGTAGTAAGCTGGGTTGATGACGGACTTGTTGGCTTGGCGTTTATTGATCCGGTCGCGCTCGATCGCAGCAAGACGCCCCACTGACCTAGGCGGAGCTCCGCTCCGGATCATAGCCAGCGACTTCGGTTGATCCATCTTCCGGCCAGCAACTTGCCCCGAAAAATCAATCGTTTGGACGCTATAGTAAGACTTCGTTAATCATTTATGCTGACTTTCATCGACGGCAACCGCGGACATCCGCAGGAAGGTGGCCCGGTGATGTACTACAGGCTTTATCTACTGACCGACAAAGCTCACATCGCGAGCTTTGAAGAGTTCGACGCCTCGGACGATGATGACGCGATCCGCAGAGCCGACGCCTACACGAGCCCTCGGAAAGAGCTTTGGTGTGAACGCCGGAGAGTGAAGCAATGGATGCTTCAGACGAAATAGTAAGCCGTGTGCTTGAGATACGATCCCCGGGGCCCTGAGTGTGATCCCTGAGGCCTTTCTCGTCTTATCGAACCAGAGCCCGCCGGTAGCCTGCGGCCCGGGCGTCGGCCTCGCTGCAGAATAGCTCCTCGGCGCGGGTCTGCGCGTAGTAAGGCATGCCCGGGACGTGGTAGATCCACTCGCCCCTGCGGCTCCTGTTCCCCTTTATATTGCATGCGCCCGACGCCACGACCCTTGGCGCCGCCGCCGGCCGCTGCTTTAGCACCCGGGAAGACGGCGGTCGGCGATCTGCCTCGCGCGCCGCGGAGCGCACCTGCGACGGCATCTCGAACGTCCCGGCCCACATTCCGCGGCGGTTATTGCGCGCTGCTTCCTCGGCCGAGACGTAATCAGTGGAGTAGCGACGGAACGCGACGGCGTAGCCCAGGGCGACCATGGTCGTGTTCACGTCGATCCCGGCGGTGCTGCAGCGGGCCAGGGTCCGGCCGAAGTCATCCACCCCCGTGGGCGCGCACCGCACCTGTCGGCCCGTGACGAGCTTCGACAGCTGGTCCGCCGCCTCCCTGCCGCACGACCAGTTCTTGCCGGCGCGGGTGCAGGCCTGATCGAACTCAGGAGCGTCGATGCCGAAGAGGCGGACGCGCTGGCCGGCGACCGTCAGGGAGTCCCCGTCACCGGCCACGGCGATGCCGTAGATGGGCTCGGGGGCGGCGTAGAAAGCCGCGGCGAGGAGAAAGGTAAGCATAGGGCGCCGGTCTGTTGTCGCCCTGAATACCTTACTTTGTGGTTTCTGCCCTTAGAAAATGGGGGCGCCTCAGCTTTGCGCGCTTTCCCCGGGCGCCAGGAGCGCGCCGCCGCCCCCGGCCGGGCTTCGGATAGCCGCCCGCCCGGATCGGCCGCCCTACCTTACGCGACGGCCCTGGAAACGGTCGCCCGGACGCCGACCCAGGGTCAAAAAAAGGGCGTCGCGGAAAGGCCCCGGACGCCGCTTGGACGCCCGGGGGAAGAGTTTTCACTCAGCGGCGGCGCTCTCCGGCCAGCGGTCGGCAGAGAGGGTGGCTCAGTAAAGTTTCACAAACAAGACGGCCGGATTCAACAGGAGCGGACTCATCCCGGTAGCCTGGATCCACGGTCCTCTAAGGGGTAAATTACCGCGCTGAGCTAATGTCTGTTTTGGGTGGAAAGCTGACTCTACGAGGCGGCTAGCTCGAAAAGCTTGTTTCAGTCAGTCGCCGAAGTTGAACTGGGCGCAATCGTGTCCCCCAACGCGTCGTTCCTGGTCAGCACACCCTTCACAACAAGATGCTGAATGAGGCTGTCGAGTAGCTGTAGCTCGATAGTCGGTCGAACCTCCTCGTGGGCGTCGATGTGCGCGCTCTCATTGGCCCCATCAGAACCTTCAGCTGAGGTCATCGCCACCGGCTCACCCAAATGGCTCACCATCTCGGCATAGGCGCGCGCCAGACGCTGATGGGCTTCTCGCGAGGCCGCACAGACGGCAAGAGCTGCGGCTTCCAGCTCTTCCTCATAGCGTTGAAGATAATAGTCCCGATCCATGCGTAACTCCCACAGCAAGCGGGAGCGCTATGGCGTCTCTCAGCCGGGCGAATGCTCTATTGGAATGCTCGCCCGATATGCCAACCTATCACCTGCCAGGGCGCCAGCCGTCTTCTAATGTCTTGATTTAGTATAGCCCCTGCCGATCTTCGTAGAGGGTCGAAAATTACGCGGCCGACGCGCTTGCCTTCTTGGCTGCTGGTGCTTCGAATGCCGAGATGTGCATCACGTAGAGAATGAGCCCATCGACATTGGTCACGTCCACACGCCAATCTTCGTCCACCCAGATTTCGTTCGCGTGGTCGCTCAGAAGCTGGCCGACGAACTGGGCCACCTCGATCCGAAGTTCTGTCAAATTGGCACGCTCGACATCGAGCGTCTCAGAAACGATGCTCTCCGTGCGCAGGGCGATATGGTATTTCGGCACAGCGAACCTCCCTGGGGCTGCGTGCCCGCAAGAGCGCAGCGGTTAGGCATCTGTTTAGCCGTCTTCTCGGCTTCGCAATAGCCGGAGTTTTCGCGGCCCAATTGCGACCGATGCGTAACCTATGTTCTCGACTCCTAGATGGCTTGCGTCTAAGTGACTTTCATCACTCGGTCCCTTCTTCGGCAACCGGTGAATGAGAGTTCTTCTGAGGCTCCCGCCCAAATCTGGAACTCATCATGCTGGCAAAAACCCCGCATCCGCTCGCGCCTTTGGTCGACAAGCTCGAATATGCCCATGTCTTGAGTGAGGAGGACCGAGCGGCAGTTTTGGCACTCCCTCACAGCCTGAAAGCGCTGGAGCCGCATTCCTACATCGTGCGCGAAGGCGACAAGCCGACGAGTTCCTGCCTGCTTCGAAACGGCTTCGCCTTCCGCCACAAGGTCGTTGGCGATGGCGGACGCCAGATCTGTTCCATCCACATGAAAGGTGACATGGTCGACTTGCAAAACTCGCTGCTCGGCTATGCCGATCACAGCGTGCAGGCGCTGACCCGGATCGAAGTGGCGTTCATTCCGCGCGAAGCCATCCGGCAGATTGCGTTCGATCGCCCGGCGGTCGGGATGGCGATGTGGTTCGACACTTTGGTCGACGGCTCGATTTTCCGCGAGTGGATCACCAATGTTGGGCGGCGTAAGGCGCGGCTCCGGCTGGCGCACCTGCTGTGCGAATTCTCGCTTCGGCTGGAAGCGGCGGGGCTGGGCAAGCGCGACGACTATACCTTGCCGATGACCCAGGAGCAGCTTGCCGATTGCACCGGCCTTACCTCTGTCCACGTCAACCGAACGCTTCGCGGGATGGATGCGGACGGGCTACTGACCCGGACCAACCGGAGCGTCACGGTCAGCGACTGGAAGAAGCTGGCGAAGGTCGGCGACTTCCGCTCCGCCTACCTCCACCTTCGCGAAGACCAGCTCGAGATAGTGCAGTAAGTTTGCGCGCTTCGCCGAAGCCGGGGTGAGACTAATATCCGTTAGTCAAGTTGGGTGGCACGGGTTCTTTCAATTATCGTTCCACCCTCATGCACAGCACGAAACCTCATGGCCCCAAGCGGGACCTCGACCTCGGCTCCCTGGTCAAACGGGCATTGCTTTGGTTCTTCGGGCTGTGGCTCATTATAGCCGGGATCGCGGTCAGCGTCTCTTACTTCTTCGATGCCTCTTGAGGAGTGTCGGATTGGCTGATTGAGATCCGGCGAGCGCTATCGTTCGCCTAATCTAAGTTATTACTTTGGCACTGGAATGGACCTCGCCGGTTTCAGGCAAATGCAAACATACCGCGTGACGATTGTGAATGAACACTTTGCTCAGACGGGCGAGCAAAAGGCCGCCGACGACATTGAGGCGTGGCAAGCTGCAATCCGAAGCGCGATCACAATCGCGGCGGACCAGGTATCTCACGGCAGCCCCTTCTTTGGAGCTGAAGTGACCGTCGAAGAGGGGGACCGGCATGTCGGTCGATACATCGTGTCTGTTGGTTCATCGCCGCTGAAGGGAAGTTAGGCGACTACTGGAGCGAAGCTGTCTGGCAGCAAAAAGAGTCAGCTTTGGGTCGAAAGCTGACTCTAGCTGGACCTGATGTCAGTGGGGTAGCTGTTGTGGGAACATGGGCTAAGCTGGCTCGAATTAACCTTCAAAGTTTGGCAGCCTCCGTCTCCGCCAGCCGCTTTCCCGTTCACCCCTGACAAATTCTTGTCGCAGACCGTTCCGCTCGGACTGGCGCACGGTGGCCGCCGTGCGCCCGAAACGCCCGCAAGATTCGGAACCGGAACGGAAAAGCGTCGTTCAGAGGGCGCGTGGATTGCTGCTGGCTCTTGGGGGCGGGGGTGCGGCGCGGTGCGGTCCCGCATTCGAGAAAAGGGAGATTTGTATGAACAAGAAACTCGCAGCCGCCCTCATGGCCGGCTCGCTTTCGCTCACTGCCTGCGCCTCGGTCGACGATGCGCGCTATCAGGACGTCGGTACCGGTGCGGCGGTCGGCGCGCTCGGCGGCGCCGCGGTCGGCGCAGTGGTCGGCGGCGTTAGCCCGATCGAAGGCGCGGTGGTCGGTGCGGCGATCGGTGGCCTGACGGGCGCGGTGTGGTCGGACGCCAACAACGACGGCTATGCCGACGGTTACACCTACAACGGCAATTATTATCAGGGCCAGCCGCAGGGCTATAACCGTACCCTCGGCAACGTCGCCACCGGCGCGGTCGGCGGTGCTGCCCTCGGCGCTGCCGCGGGCGCGGTGATCCCGGGCGTGAGCGTCCTTGAAGGCGCCATCGCCGGCGCCGTCGTCGGCGGTCTCGCCGGCGCGATCTGGACCGACAACAATCGGGACGGTCGGGTCGACGGCTACACCTACAACGGCCAATATTACGCCGGTACGCCGAACGAAAATCCGCCGACCTACTCGCAGCCCGCGACGCGGACCGGCGAGCGCGGCTAATGACGCGACGGGCGCCAGCATCGCTCAAAGGGCGCGCCGCGGAGCATAGGCTTCCGGCGCGCCTGATGCTGGCCGCCCTCGTTGCGTGCGGCGTTTCGCAGGCGGTCGCTCCGGCGACTGCCGCGACCGTCGCCGCCACTCCGGCGGGCCAGTCTGCCGACGAATTTTATGCCGCGCATGGCGACCGACCGATCTGGTTCGGGCCGGCGCTCAACGATCCTGCCGCCGCCCGCGCTCTCCTTGACTTGCTGCGTACGGCCGAGGCCGATGGTCTCGATCCGCGCCGTTACGACATTGCCCGCATCGAGGCAGCGCTCGCAGCCGCTGGATCCGGCTCGTTGGCCGCGACCGCCGCTGCCGATCGCCTTCTGAGCGAAGCGTTCGTGGCCTTTGTACGCGATCTTCGCCGAGCCTCTTCGGCCGATATGATGTGGGTCGATTCCGATCTTCGCCCCATGCCTCCCGCGCCGCGCGAGATGCTGTCGGCCCTGGCCTCTTCCGCCGACCCGGTGCGATTCGTTCGGCAGATGGACTGGATGAACCCTGTTTATGGGCGGCTCCGCCAGGCACTGGTCGACCCGTCACTTCCCCCGGCGGAGCGCGCGCTGCTACGTCTCAATCTGGAGCGCGCCCGGGCTTTGCCCGCGCCGACCGGCCGCTACATCCTGGTCAACGCTGCCGCGGCTCGGCTGGAGATGCACGAGGACGGCCGGATGGTCGATTCGATGCGTGTCGTGGTCGGCAAGCCCGCGCACGCTACGCCGATGCTCGCGGCCCGGATCCGCTACACCTCGCTCAATCCCTATTGGAATGTCCCGCCCGACCTGACCGCCGAACGGATTGCGCCAAATGTCCTGAAGGAAGGGCTCTCCTACCTGAAAGCAAAAGGCTATCAGGTGTTCGCCAGCTGGGACGAAGATTCGCCGCTGCTCGACCCCGCTACCGTCGATTGGGCGGCGGTGGCCGATGGCCGATCGGAAGTGCGCATTCGCCAGCTGCCTGGCCCGCACAACGGCATGGGCCTGATGAAGTTCATGTTCCCCAACCGCGCCGGCATCTACCTGCACGATACGCCGCAGAAGGAATTGCTGAGCGAGGCTTCGCGGATGTTCAGTGGCGGCTGCATCCGGCTCGAAGATGCGCCGCGGCTGGCTCAATGGCTTTATGGCCGCCCGCTCAAGCCCGCCGGGTCCGCGCCAGAGCAACGTGTCGACCTCAAGGACGATGTGGCAGTCTTCATCACCTATTTGACGGCGGTCCCGGAACAGGGACGCGTTGCCTTTCTGCCGGACGTCTATGATCGTGACCGCCAGGCTCTCGCTCGGCTAGGCTCGGCTGGGCAATTCGCCAGCCGTTGATCACCGGCCGCGCCAGTTGACGACATAGAAGGTGTGATCCGGGACCGGTTGGCCGCTCGCCAGCCGCGCCGGCCGGAACAGGATTCGATAGCTCAGTCGGCAGGTGAGATCGTCGGTCGCCGGATTGCCGCTGCTTTCGACCAGCCGGCACGCGTTAACTTGCCCGCTCGCAGCAATGCCGAGCTCGACCACGACGCGTCCGACGTGGCGACCGCCGCGATTGTCGCGATCGCCGATCATGCCGCTGAGCAACTGGGCACGGACGACCGGCTGCGATCCAGGGCCGCCGCCGCCCGCTCCGCTCCCTGCGCCCCCCGAGCCCGGGCCGGTCCCGCTCGTGCCCCGACCGCTGGTAGCCGCCGACCCGCTTGCGGGGTTGGGCGCGGCCACCACCGGAGTTGGGCGCGTAACCGGCGATGGGGTGGCCAAGACCGGACTGGCCTCACGACCGGAAGACCCTTCGGGCTCGCGCTCGGTCGGACGCGGCTTCGGTCGCTCGATGGGTGGCGGCGGTGGCGGGGGCGTCGAAACTATGTCGAAGGTCTCGAGCGCTTCGTCTTGCCGGACCTCCTCGCGGAGGGCGAGGCCCGTTACCAACGCAGCACCCAGGAACAGATTGACGGCGATCGCCGCTACCGCTGCCCGCACGCGCTCGCGGCGCGAAGCGAGTTGCCGGCGGGTCATAGCCGTGGCTGGTCCTGCGCCTCCCGCTCGAACAGCCGGGCGAGCTGGGCCATGCCGTTAAGGTAGGGCGGCGGCACTGCGATGTCGCGATGACCCTGCGCGGCGGCGGCGCGCAGGGTCCAGGCAGGGTCGATCAGGTGCGGGCGGGCAAGGGCGACGAGGTCGGCGCGGCCGGAGGCGAGGATCGCGTTGGCTTGGTCGAACTCCGTGATGTTGCCGACCGCCATGGTCGCGACCTGCGCCTCGTTGCGCACCTTGTCGCTGAACGGGGTCTGGAACATGCGACCGTAGGTCGGTTTGGCGTCGGCCCAAGTCTGGCCCGCGGACACGTCGATCAGGTCCGCGCCGGCGTCGGCAAAGGCGCGGGCGATGGCCACCGCCTCGTCGGGCGTCACGCCCTCCTCACCGGCCCAGTCGCTCGCCGAAATGCGCACCGACATCGGCCGTTCCCGGGGCCATGCCGCGCGCATCGCCGCAAACACCTCGAGCGGGAAGCGCAAACGGTTCTCGAGGCTCCCGCCATATTCATCGGTGCGCTTGTTCTGAAGCGGCGTGATGAACGCCGACAACAGATAGCCGTGGGCAGCATGAAGCTCGACCATGTCGAAGCCGGCGTCGATTGCCCGCACGGTCGCGGCAACGAACTGGTCGCGGATCATGTCCATGTCGGCACGATTCATCGGCCGTGGCGCTTGGTTGGCGGGCGACCAGGCGACATCGCTTGGACCGATCAGGGGCCAATTACCCTCGCTCAGCGGCGCGTCCATCTTCTCCCACCCGACCTGGGTCGAACCCTTGGCGCCTGAATGGCCGAGCTGAAGGCAGATTTTCGCAGCGCTGCGCTGATGGGCAAAATCGACGATCCGTCGCCACGCTGCCGTCTGTTCGTCATTCCAAAGGCCGGTGCAGCCGGGAGTGATCCGCGCGGTCGGCGAGACGCACGTCATTTCGGTGAACACCAGCCCGGCGCCGCCGAGTGCGCGCGCGCCATAGTGAACCAGGTGAAAATCGTCGGGCGCGCCCTCGTTCGCCGAATAGGTTGCCATCGGCGAGACGACGATGCGGTTGGCGAGCGCCATCTGGCGCAGCTTGAACGGCGCGAACATCGGCGGCGCGACCCGCTCCTCGCCCGCCGCCTCGCGCCAGAAGCGCTGCTCGATCCCGCCAAGCCAGCCGCGGTCGCGAAGCCGCAGATTCTCATGACTGATGCGCTGGCTGCGGGTGAGAAGCGAATAGGCAAACTGCCATGGCTCGAAGCCGGTGTACCGCTCTAGCGTCTCGAACCACTCGGTCGAGTTCCGTGCGCTGTTCTGGAGCTTGACTACCTCCAGCGCGCGCTCGGCCTGATATTCGTCGATCGCCTGCTCGATCGGCAGGCCGGGCCGGTTGAGCACCTCTGCCAGCTTGATCGCGTCCTCGAGTGCGAGCTTGGTTCCCGAACCGATCGAGAAGTGCGCGCTGTGCGCGGCATCGCCGATCAGGATGGTGCGGCCGTCGCGCCACTGGCCGCAGCTGATCCGTTGGAAATTCAGCCAGGCGGCCGAACCGCGCAAATGCGCCGCGTTCGACTGGAGCCGGTGACCATCGAGATAGCGCGCAAAAATCTGCTCGCAGCGGGCGATCGCCTCGGCTTGGTCCATCCGGTCGAAGCCCAGCCCGCGCCACGTCGCCTCGGAGCATTCGACGATGAACGTCGAGCAATCGTCGGCGAAGCAATAGGCGTGAGCCCAGATCCATCCAACCTCGGTCCGCTCGAATGCGAAGGTGAAAGCGTCGAACAGTTTCGACGTGCCGAGCCAGACGAACTTGTTGGAGCGAGTCTCGACTGCGACGTCAAAGACTTCGGCACGGTGGGCGCGAAAGCGGCTGTTGATGCCGTCGGCGGCAACCACCAGGTCGAACCGGCTCCAGTCGCCGGCGGGATCGCATTCATGCTCGTAATGCAGCCTAGCGCCAAGCTCTTCGGCGCGCTCGGCGAGGATCTCGAGCAGTTCGCGACGCCCGATGCCGATGAACCCATGCCCCGACGAGCGGTGCACCTCGCCGCCGAAATGCACCTCGATGTCGTCCCAATGGGCAAAGCCTGCTTCGATGCGTCGGGCGGATTCGGGATCGCAAGCAAGCAGATTGGCGAGTGTCTGATCCGAGAAGACCACGCCCCAACCGAAGGTGACGCCGCGCGGATTGCGCTCGAACACCTCGAGCTCATGCGCCGGATCGCGCAGTTTCATGGCGATCGCGAGGTAGAGCCCCGCGGGCCCGGCGCCGATGCATGCGATCCTCATCCGCGCGACACTAGCGTCGGTGAGGGCGGCGGCAAGCGCGGAAGCGGCCACGCGACTCGGCAGTGATTCGGCGCGAGGTGGGCAGCCTAATTACCTGAAAAGGTGCTTTTCCGTCTCGTTTCAGGACGCCTCAACGAATTTTCGGACGGGCTCGACGTTGCCCTCCCGGTGCAAAAGCGCGTTCACAGCAACAGCAACGGGAGCCAATTTAACCCGTTGTAAATGCATCTCGTAAATTTAACTCGGGTTAACCTCGGGACTTGAGCGGGTTTTGTTTGAAGTCAAAGTCCAGGCTGTTCGCATCTTCATTGCGATACAGAAGCAAAACTCCATTTCTGTTCGAAGTATCAGCAAGGAATAATGCCGCATTGTATTGGAGGCTTAACGAAACTGTTGTTGATTACCGATACAAATTGGGACGTCAGGGGTGTGATTGGCGTTTTATCCACGCTTGCTTTTTTCCAGTTTCGGTGTTTGCCTGACTCTGGATGCGGGAGACAAGATTGGCGTTAACCACCTTTGGTTAACGGCTGATCCCACTTTTCCGCGCGAAAAGGATGGCGCTGCCGGACGGTCCGGGGACGCCACGGGCAGAGGTGGGCCATGCAAAATCAAGATGCTTCCCAGTCGGGTCTCAACCAGGCGACTGCGCTCGATGCGCGGGATGACGCCGACCACCTCGCCGCAGCTGACTACGGGCCAGCGCTTGGGAACACGATCACCGGGGTAGGGACGATCACCGGTGCGACCGGCACGGACATCGACGGCGTCTCGGGCAAGATTACCCTCGTCGAGGGCGCTGGTGGCAGCGACAGCAGCTTTTCGGGCGGCAAGCTTGAGGTGCACGGCCAGTATGGCACGCTGACCATCGATGCGGGCGGCAATTATAGCTATGTGCGCGACCCTGGCACGCCCGCGGGCGTCGCTGACGTATTCAATTACACGCTCAAGAGCGGCGAGAGCTCGGACGTCGCCAAGCTGATCATCAACATCGGCGACGTGCCCATGCTCAAGAATGCTGGCAGCGAGACCGATGCGGGCCGGGTACTTCCGACCGCCGAGGGGGTCGTTGTACTCCCCGCCGGAGTCGAGTTGTCTGACGTCCGCGTGGTCGGCCGCGATCTCGTCATCACGCTGCCGGACGGGACGACGATGGTCATCCCCGACGGCGCGATCTTCGTTCCCCAGCTGGTCATCGACGGAGTCGAGGTGCCTGCCACCAACCTGGCGGCGCTGCTGATCGATTCCGAGCCGCGTCCGGCGGCCGGCGATCTCTCGCCGCTCCAGCAGAGCAGCGGCGGCAATTTCGCACTTCCGGTCAGTCCGCTCGATCCGGGGGTTCCGCTCGGTGACCTGCTTCCTCCCACCGAGCTCAGCTACACGCCGCCTGAAGTCGAGGAGATCGGCGAGTATCTCGAGCAGAACGATCCGCCGCTGATCATTGGCTCGACTATCTCGGTTTCCGAAGAGGGTCTGGCCAACGGACTCGCGGACGATGCGCCTGGGCCGCCGCAGGACACGACCAACCTCGCCGTGCGCACCGGTACGGTGACGGTTTCGGACCCCAATGGCGACGCTCTGATTGTCACGCTCGGCCTGCCGACGGATGCGCTGACGTCCAACGGTCAGCCGATCACCTGGGTGCTTAGCCCGGGCGGGCAGCTGCTGACTGGCAGCGCCGGCGGAAACAATGTGATCACCGTCTCGATCAACAACAGCGGTGCTTACACCGTTACGCTGTTGCGCCCGATCGATCATCCCACCGGCGGCGGCGAGAACACTGCTGCTCTCACCATTCCCGTCACTGCCAGCGATGGCGACCTCAGCGCGATCGGCACGATCGGCATCCAGCTTGAGGATGACTCGCCGAGCGCCAGCGCGGCGGCAGCCGGATCGAGCATCGTTGTCGATGAGACGTCAGGACGCACCGGGTTCCCGATCAGCGATACCAGCGATGCGCCGATGATCACTCCGGGCGCCAATCCGTTTGGCGCCGACGGCCCGGCGGCAGCCGCCTCGACGGTCTATGGCCTGGCTCTGACCGGCGGCGTGGCGTCGCTTGCCAGCGGCATCCAGACCGCGGTTGGCGACCAGCCGATCACGCTGCAGCAGACCAATCCCACCACCATCACGGGCACGTATGGCGCCGGGCTGGTGGCGTTCACCCTGGTGATGAACAGCAACGGCACCGTTACCTACACCCAGAATGTGCCGCTCGAGCATTCGACCGACGGCACCTCGGCTGCCGCGCACAACGACACGTCCACGCCGATCACCCTCACCGGCCTGGTCAACGCGACGCTGACCCTGACCGACTTCGACGGCGACAGCGCGTCGACGTCCGTGCCGATCGGCGATCGCATCTCGGTGTTCGACGATGGTCCCTCGAATACGCCCAACGGCGAATTCCAGCGCGCCGTCCTGACCGTCGATGAAAGCCCGGTCGCGGAAGATGGCATCCTGTCTGCAAGCGCAAGTTTTGCGGGCGCGTTTTCACCGTCCGTCGCAAATTACGGAGCCGACGGGGCGGGCAGCGTGGGCTATGCGCTCAATGTTGCCAACGGCACGGCGAGCGGCCTGTTCGCGCTCGATCCGGCGGACAAGCTGGGCGCT